>NZ_JBFRFD010000033.1:0-12978 GCF_052114645.1 Arthrobacter sp. 2YAF22_2 | reverse complement strand
GCTGGTCCTGATCTGCGCCGCCATCCTCTACGCGACCTACCTGTTCGCGACCGGCCGGCCGGGGACCTCGTTCCCGATCCCGGGGCTGATCCTGGCCATCCTGGTCCTGATCTACGGGTTCGTCTCCTCCAAGACCATCATCGGCCGCCACATCTACGCCGTCGGCGGCAACCGTCACGCCGCCGAGCTCTCCGGCGTCCAGTCCAAGAAGGTCAACTTCCTGGTCATGATGAACATGTCCATCCTGGCCGGCCTGGCCGGCATGATCTTCGTCGGCCGCTCCACCGCCTCCGGCCCCTTCGACGGAGTCGGCTGGGAACTTGACGCCATCGCGGCCGTCTTCATCGGCGGCGCCGCGGTGACCGGCGGCGTGGGAACCGTAATCGGCTCGATCGTCGGTGGCCTCGTGATGGCTGTGCTGAACAACGGCCTGCAGCTCCTCGGCGTCGGCGCGGACCTCACCCAGATCATCAAGGGCCTCGTCCTCCTCATCGCCGTCGCCTTCGATGTCTACAACAAGAGCCAGGGCAAGAGGTCGATCATCGGCATGATGATGAAGAACTTCAGCCGCAGCAGCGAGTCCCGGCCCGAGGAGACCACATCCACCAAAGAGGTCATCGCCAGGGAGTCCTGAACGACTCTCCGGCCCCGAAACCCCTGATTCTCCGAACACCATCTATAGAAAGTGAACCAAGCAATGCAAATGATTGGTAAAGCAGGAAAGGCAGCAGCGATCGCTGCTATTGCGGCACTGGCGCTGACAGCCTGCGGCCGTGCCGACACCGGATCTTCCGGGAGCTCAAGCGGCGGCGAGGCGTTCCCGAAAGGCTCCGCAATCGGCGTCGCGCTCCCCCAGAAGACGAGTGAAAACTGGGTCCTGGCGGAGAAGCTGTTCAACGACGATCTCACCGCGGCCGGCTACAAGCCGGACGTGCAGTTCGCCAACGGCGGCGTTTCGGAGCAGCAGAACCAGATCAGTGCCATGGTCACCAAGGGTGACAAGGTCATCATCGTCGGTGCCATCGACGGTGCCCAGCTGGGCACCCAGCTCAAGCAGGCCAAGGATGCCGGCGCGACCGTCATCGCTTACGACCGCCTGCTGTTGAACACCGCGAACGTGGACTACTACGTGGCCTACGACAACTTCAAGGTCGGCGTGCTCCAGGGCCAGGCCCTGCTGGACGGCATGAAGGCCAAGAAGCCCACCGGTCCGTACAACATTGAGCTGTTCGCCGGTTCCCCCGATGATGCCAACGCGAAGGTCTTCTTCAACGGTGCCATGAGCATTCTCCAGCCGAAGATCGACGACGGCACGCTCAAGGTCGTTTCCGGCCAGAAGTCCTTCGAACAGGCCGTGACCCAGGGCTGGAAGGCAGAGAACGCCCAGCGGCGGATGGACACCCTGCTCGCCGGAACCTACGGCAGCACCACGCTTGACGGCGTGCTGTCCCCGAACGACACCTTGGGCCGCGCGATCATCACCTCCGTCAAGGCCGCCGGCAAGCCGATCCCGGTTGTCACGGGGCAGGACTCCGAGGTTGAGTCGGTCAAGTCCATCATGGCGGGCGAGCAGTACTCCACCATCAACAAGGACACCCGCGCGCTCGTTGAGCACGCGATCACCATGGTCAAGGACATCCAGGCCGGCAAGACCCCGGAGATCAACGACTCCAAGTCCTACAACAACACGGTCAAGACGGTTCCGGCGTACCTGCTGACGCCGGTCATCGTGACCAAGGACAACGTCAAGACGGCCTACGTCAACGATCCGGTACTCGGACCGATCACCAAGTAGCCTGACGCTTTTTCCTTAGGGCCCCGGCTCCCCCCGCAAGGGTGGGCCGGGGCTCTTTCGTGCCCCCGGGGCCCGGGCTCACAGGGATCCATAGCTGCGGCTCACCGAGGAGAGCGCCCGCAGCCGTGCGAGGGCGGGGCACCGCCGTGTAACCGGGTGCGGCGGACACCGCCCTGCTGCCGGGCGTGGTGAGAGGATGGCAGCATGACTGCCCCCATCGCCACGCCCTGGCTGTCAAGCCAACCCGACCAGGATCCGCGGACGGCCACCGGCGCCAGACTGCGGTGGGGCGTAATTGCCACCGGAAGCATCGCGGCCACGGTCACCAAGGACCTTGAACTCCTGGCCGACGCGGAGCTGTACGCGGTCTCTTCACGCAACCAGGCCGCGGCCGACGCCTTCGCGGCCGACTACGGCTTCGCAAGGGCATACGGTGACCAGGACGGCGTGGCCGGCTACGAGCGGTTGCTCGCCGACGGCGCCGTCGATGTCGTCTACGTCGCCACCCCCCACGCCCAGCACCATGCAGTTGCCCTGGCGGCCCTGCGGGCCGGCAAACACGTACTGTGCGAGAAGGCCCTCACAATCAATGCCCGGGAGGCCGCCGAGCTCGTGGACCTGGCCCGGGACAAGGGCCTGTTCCTGATGGAAGCCATGTGGAGCCGCTTCCTGCCCGGCATGCAGCGGGCGTTCGAGATCGCCGCCTCGGGCAAGATCGGCGAGATCAAATGGGTCGCCGCCGACCTGGGCTTCCCGGCCCCGTACTCCCCCACGTCCAGGCTCTGGGCGCCGCGCGACGGCGGGGGCGCCCTGCTGGACATCACCGTCTATCCCCTGCTTTGGGCACTCGGCACGCTCGGCTTCCCGCAAACGGTCACCGCCGCCGGCTGGCTCAACGACGACGGCGTGGACGCCCAGAACGCACTGACTCTGGGCTACCACCACGGAGCCCAGGCCCAGCTGACCTCTTCGCTCCTGGCTTATGGACCCCGCACCGCCACTGTGGCGGGCAGCAAGGGGTTCCTGCAGAGCCTGGGCTCGGTCAATAATCCGAAGGAGCTGGTGGTGCAGGTCGGCTTCGACGAGCCGCGCACCGAGCGGTTCACCGTGGTGGGGCGCGGTTACAGCTATGAACTCCGAGAGGTGACGCGCTGCATCCAGCAGGGTCTCACCGAGAGCCCGGTCATGCCGTTGCAGGATTCACTCAACACCATGCGATTGTTCGACGGCGTTCGTGCCCAGTTGGGCGTGAGCTACCCGAACGACGTGCACTAGCCGCGGCGTCGAGATCGGGCCCGGCCGGAACCGCGGACCGGAGTTGCGGTTCGGGTTGGCGGTCCAGATGGGCCGTTCCGGCGGGCCGTTCCGGCGGGCCAAATTTGCCGGGGCTATGGACTCGCCCCTGCCTCCGGTCTTACGCTGTAGACCAATCGTCGAGATTTTTCGGGGAGGGGTGTTGCGCATGCGATCAGCAGGCAGCCCTTCCCCCATGCTCCGGGTCCTGCGCCGGGTGCTCCTGGCTATCGCGGCCGGGCTGACGTGGCTGGCCCTCTCCGCAGCCACCGCCAGCGCCGACGAACTCAAGGTTTCCGCCGCCGTTCCAAGCGCTTCCGACACCACTGTCGCGGCCATGATCCGCCTGCCGATGACGGACCAGGAGTTGACCCCCACGCCCACCCCGACGGTCCCGCCGCCCGAGTCCGCTGCCCCGACCCTGCCGGCCCTGGCTCCGTCCTTCCCRCCCGCGTCGCCGCCGGTGGCGCCACTGCCGCAACCCGTCGTGGCCCCCGCGCCGCGCGTCGTTCCCGCACCGGCACCGCCTGTCGTTCCCGCGCCCCCGGTGGCTGTGGTACCTGCGCCCCCCGTGGCCGTCGTGCCGGCACCGCCTGTCACCCAGACCCCGCCGCCTGCCCCGGTACCGCCGGCAACGAAGCCAGCCGACCCGCCCGCGGCCCCCGCCCCCGCACCGGTTCCAGCCCCGGTGCCGCCGACGACCGCACCGACCGACCCGGCTGCACCTCCAGCACCGGGCCTTGGCGGCCTCCCGGGCGTTCCGATCGTGCACCCGTCGCCGCAACCCACGCCGCCCCCGGCGGACAAGCCCGTCCCCGGCACCCCGCCGCTTCCTGGCCAGCCCGGCCCCGTCACGCCGGTCCCACCGGCCCAGCCCGCGCCGCCGGCAACACCGCCCACCCCGGCCCCCGCGCCCGAGCCTGACCCCAAATCCATCCCGGTGACAGCCCCAGCCCCGGGACATCCTGGCCCGGTAGCGCCTGGTCCGGCCTCACCGGTACAACCCCTCGTGCTGCCGCTGTCCGCCGTGTCGGCTGTCTCCCCGATCGCTGATCCGGCCCAAGCCTGCAGCCCCGGCGCCTCAGGACAGCCGCAGCGTCTGTTGACCGGTTCGGGCTTCGAGGCCTCGGTGCGCCCGGCCTATGGCCCGGTGCTGGTGCTGCCACAACCGCAAGGCGCGGGGACGCCCGCGGCCTCCCCGCCGGCAGGCAACCCCGCCCCCGCGAGCCCCGCTCCCGGCAACGGCACCCCTGCGTCGCCGGGCGGCGGCAATGACGGCCCGCGTCCTTGGGGTGGTGGCACCGGACTGCCGGTCCCCAATGCCCTGCCGCCGACGCCCGGAACGGGCTCCGGCAGTGGATCCACGACCAGCGGGCCGTCCGGTGCCGTTGCGTGGCTGCCGGGTTCGCTATTCATCATTCCCCCAATGGGCGCCGACCCCATCAGCGGCCCGTTACAGCACATCCATCCTGCTGTCTCCGCTGATCCCGGATCTTCTCCTGACTAGAAGGGCCGTTCTCTGCCGTTTTACTGCGCAGAGCACGGTCCTTTGGGCTGCCACGTGCGCCCGCCATCAGTCATTCAGGAGAAGTTCCCATGGACCCCACAGTCCGCGGCCGGTCAACCGGCACCCCCGTTTCGCATAGGCGCACCGTCTCAGCGGTGCCCGCGGCCGGGCACCTGCCGTCACACCCCCCAACCCTGCGGCTTCACCGAACCCAAGTCATACCCCCGCCTGCGGACCGTCCGCCGTAACGCGCGTCCGTCCGTGCCCAGGTTTCACTACCGCCGGAGCGAAGTCGTTGGATCCGCTGGGGGATTCAACGGCCTCACAGGCTCCGGCGACAATCCCTTCCTACCCGTGAAAGGTGGCTACAGACCCACACCTGGCATGAGAGCGGTACCGCCCGCGTGGGCGACCGGTACCGGACCCGTATTATTCTTTAGGGGCGCCATCACGGCGCCAACGGGAACGACGGGGGACATCGTGGACGCTTCGCCCAATGAGGTGACGACTGAGGTTCTGAGCGGCCGTTACCGTCTGGGAGAAGTCATCGGCCGCGGCGGCATGGCGTCCGTGTACTCGGCCCGGGACGAGAACCTGGGCCGGGACGTGGCGCTCAAGCTGTTCGCTCCGCAGTCCGCCGATGTAGACGAGCTCAAACGCCAACAGGCCGAGATCGAACTGCTGGCCACCCTGAACCACCCGAGCCTGGTCACGCTCTTCGATGCCGGCACGGACACCCGGGTGCCCGCCGAGCCCCGGCCATTCCTGACCATGGAACTCGTGGAAGGCCAGGACCTTCGAAGCCGGGTCCGTCACAGCCCGGTGCCTTTAGACGAAATCGCCGTCATTGGTGCGGGTCTCGCGGACGCCCTCGCCTACGTACATTCCCGCGGCATCATCCACCGCGACATCAAGCCGGCCAATGTCCTGCTGGTGCAGGTTCGGCCAGGCGAACCCGTGCGGCCGAAGCTGACCGACTTCGGCATTGCCAGGATTGTCGACGGGAACCGTCTCACCGCCACCGGAACCATGGTGGGAACAGCGGCCTACTTGAGCCCGGAGCAGGCCCGCGGCGCCGACATGGGCACGGCCAGCGACATCTATTCGCTCGGTCTAGTGCTGCTGGAATGCATCACGGGCGCGGTGGAATATCCCGGGAGCGCCGTCGAATCGGCAGTGGCCCGCCTGCATCGAGCCCCAGTCGTCCCAGCCGGCGTACCGGCCGAATGGGCCCAGCTGATCAGGGCCATGACCGCCCTGGATCCCATGGATCGTCCGACCGCAGCCGAACTTGAGGCCGCACTGCGCCAAGCTCTGGTCTCCCCCGACTCGTCGCCGGGCCTCCTGGCCGAGGAGCGCACCCGTGTCCTGCCCGCACCGCCGGCCCGGCCGCCGCGCTCCGGCGCTGCGCTGTCCGCGCACTACACTGCACGCGGCAGCGCCCGCGGCACCGCACGGCACACTGCCCCCGGCCTCGGGTCCACCGACGAGGATCCAACGCGCCAGCAGCACGCGCTGACGCCGGACACGCTAAGCCAGGACGCACGGGCAACCCGTCGCGGGCGAGGCTTCATTTCCCGTGGGCTCACCCGGTTCCGCTCGGCGCGGCGCCGCACCAGGGTCGTCGTCGTCCTGGCCGCCGTCGCTCTCATTGCGGGCGCTGCCGCCGTCGCAGCCTCCCTCACCCTCGCCGCCCCTGAACAGCCCGCCGTCGTGCCCTACCCTGCCGTTACCGGCGAGCTCGGCGACCACCTGAAGCAGCTTCAGAACAGCGTGCAACCATGAACGCGTCCAACAGCCCTCGTTGGCGCGGGGCTCTGGCCGGAACCTTGCTGACAGCCACCTTGCTGGCCGGTTCGCTTGCCGGCTGCGCGGGGCCGGCTCCCGAACTGGACGGTGCAGCGGCCGGGCAACTCCAGTCCCAGGTTCTCGCCGTCACCGAGGCTGCGGCCACCGACGACTCCGCCGGCGCCCTGAAACTGCTGGACGAGCTGGTCTCCAGGCTCGACGCGGCAGCTGCGGACGGCAAGGTGTCCTTCAAACGCCACCAGAGCATCAAGACTGCCATCGACGCCGTCCGGGCCGACCTCACGGCTAAGGTGGCCCAGCAGCAGGCCGCAGCCGCGGCTGCGGCAAAGGCTGCCGCCGACCAGGCCGCTGCCCAGCAGGCGGAAGCCGCCGCCGCGCAGGCCGCCGCCGCGCAGGCTGCCGCCGACCAGGCTGCCGCCGACCAGGCAGCGGCGGCGCAGGCACCGGCGCCCGCCCCCGCGAACCCGGGCCAGAACGGCAAAGCCAAGGGCAAGGCCAAAGGCGGCGGCTAGGAGCCTGACCTCACTGGCCCGTCTCGCTTGGCTTGGGCCGGCGTCAATCCATCGGCCGCTTTCCGCTACCGAACTGCACGCCGGGCTTTCGCTGTCGGCCGGATCCGGCTAGCTTGGACAGTCAGGCCTGAAGCAGCCTGACCATTTCCGAGCGAGCATCCGAGCACTTGCACCGACCTTGTATCCGTCCCCTGAAACGATTGGCAGGTCCGCAGCCTGCCAGCCGAAGGAGTGAAGCAAGCATGGCAACAGTCCAGGAATCCATCGACGTGAACGTCCCCCTTAGCCAGGCCTACAACCAGTGGACCCAGTTTGAGGATTTCCCGCAGTTCATGAGCGGCGTCGACGCCGTCCGGCAACTCGATGACGCGACCGTCCACTTCCAGACCAGCATCGGCGGGGTTAAACGCGACTACGACGCCCGGATCACCTGCCAGACCCCTGACCGGCAAGTCTCTTGGGAGAGCCTGGACGGTCCGCGCAACGCCGGTACCGTCCGCTTCACGGAGCTCGGACCTACGGAAACAAAGGTCGACGTCGAACTCGTCTGGGAGCCCGGCTCCGCCACAGAGAAGATCGGGTCGGCGGTCGGGCTCGACTCCCGGCAGGTCGGGGCGGACCTGAAGCGGTTCAAGAAATTCATTGAGGGCCGCGATTTTGAGACGGGCGCCTGGCGTGGTCGCGTGGACGACGGCGACGTCGCAGCGCACGCACCCGCGGAGCCGCTGCTGACGGACACCGGCTACGATGTGGTCGGGCCCGGGCGGACAGCCGGCACCGACCCGGATTTGGCCACTGAACCGGCCTTCGACGGCGGCGCCGCTAACGCGGACCGCGACCGGCGGGCCTCCGACCGCTGACCCAGGACCCCGTTTAACGCCGAAGGGCGCACCGGGATTTTCCGGTGCGCCCTTCGGCGTATTGGAGCTAGCCGTTGTTGGGACTAGCCCAGCAGGGAGAGCACTTCGCTGAACTTGGCCGAGGGGCGCATGACCGCGGAGGCCTTGGCTTCGTCCGGACGGTAGTAGCCGCCGAGGTCCACCGGGGAGCCCTGGACGGCCAGCAGTTCGCCCACGATCGTCTCCTCGTTGGAGCTCAGCGACTCGGAGACGGCGGCGAAGGCTGCTGCCAGCTCGGCGTCGTTGGTCTGGCGTGCCAGCTCGTCGGCCCAGAACTTGGCCAGGTAGTAGTGGCTGCCGCGGTTGTCCAGCTCGCCGGCCTTGCGCTTCGGGGACTTGTTCTCCAGCAGGAACGTGCCGGTGGCGCGGTCCAGGGTGTCCGCCAGGACCTGCGCACGGGCGTTGCCCGTGGAGGTTGCCAGGTGTTCGAAGCTGACGGCGAGGGCCAGGAACTCGCCCAAGCTGTCCCAGCGCAGATGGTTTTCCTTGAGCAACTGCTGGACGTGCTTGGGAGCGGAGCCGCCGGCGCCGGTCTCAAACAGGCCGCCGCCGTTGATCAGCGGAACGACCGAGAGCATCTTGGCGCTGGTGCCGAGCTCGAGGATCGGGAACAGGTCGGTGAGGTAGTCACGGAGCACGTTGCCGGTGACGGAAATCGTGTCCTCGCCCTTGCGCAGGCGTTCGAGGGTGAAGGCCGTGGCCTCGTCCGGGGACATGATTTCCAGCTGCAGGCCCTCGGTGTCGTGGTCCTTGAGGTACTCCTCGACCTTGGCGATCATCCGGGCGTCGTGCGCGCGGCCCTTGTCCAGCCAGAAGACGGCCGGGGTGGCGGAGGCGCGGGCGCGGGTTACGGCCAGCTTGACCCAGTCGCGGATCGGCACGTCCTTGGTCTGGCAGGCGCGCCAGATGTCGCCGGGGGCCACCTGGTGTTCGATCAGCACGGTGCCGGCGTCGTCGACCACCTGGACGGTGCCGGCGGACTGGATCTCGAAGGTCTTGTCGTGGCTGCCGTACTCCTCGGCGGCCTGGGCCATCAGGCCGACGTTCGGGACCGTGCCCATGGTGGTCGGGTCGAAGGCCCCGTGGGCGCGACAGTCATCGATGACCACCTGGTAGATGCCGGCGTAGCTGCTGTCCGGCAGGACGGCGAGCGTGTCCGCCTCCTGGCCGTCGCGGCCCCACATGTGGCCGGAGCTGCGGATCATGGCCGGCATCGAAGCGTCGACAATGACGTCGGACGGCACGTGCAGGTTGGTGATGCCCTTGTCCGAGTCGACCATGGCCAGCTCGGGGCCGTCGTTGAGGCCCTTCTTGATGGCCGCTTCGACGTCGCCGCGGATCTCCTCGGGGAGGTCTTCGAGGCCGTTGAGGATGGAGGCGAGTCCGTTGTTGGGGCTCAGGCCCGCGGCAGCGATCTGCTCGCCGTAGGTGGCGAAGAGATCGGAGAAGTACGCCTTGACGACGTGGCCAAAGATGATCGGGTCGGAGACCTTCATCATGGTGGCCTTCAGGTGGGCGGAGAAGAGCACGCCCTCTTCCTTGGCCCGGGCGACCTGGGCGGCGAGGAAGGTGTCCAGCGCCGCGGCGCGCATCACCGTGCCGTCGATGACCTYGCCGGCCAGCACGGGGAACGCGCGCTTGAGGACCTTGACCGTGCCGTCTTCCTTGACCAGCTGGATCTTGATGTTGGTGTCCGCCTCGATGACCACGGACTTCTCGTTGGAGCGGAAGTCGTCGGCTTCCATGTGCGCGACGTTGGTCTTGGAGTCCGGGCTCCAGGCGCCCATCGTGTGCGGGTTCTTGCGGGCGTAGTTCTTCACCGAGAGCGGCGCGCGGCGGTCCGAGTTGCCCTCGCGGAGCACCGGGTTCACGGCGGAGCCCTTGATCTTGTCGAAGCGGGAGCGGATGTCCGTCTCTTCGTCGGACGCCGGGTTGTCCGGGTAGTCCGGCAGGGCGTAGCCCTGTTCCTGGAGTTCTGCGACGGCGGCCTTCAGCTGCGGCACGGAGGCGCTGATGTTGGGCAGCTTGATGATGTTGGCTTCGGGCTTCTTGGCAAGGTCGCCCAGCTCGGAGAGGGCGTCGCTGACGCGCTGCTCCTCGGTGAGGTAGTCGCCGAAGGCGGCGATGATGCGGCCGGCTAGCGAAATGTCGCGGGTCTCCACTTCCACACCGGCCGTCGAAGCAAACGCCTCGACAATCGGCAAGAACGAATAGGTGGCCAGCATCGGCGCTTCGTCGGTGTGGGTATAGATAATCTTGGCCATTGCTCGGGCATCTCCCTGAAAGTCTGCGGAAATCTTGTGTATCTCAACGGCTCTAACTTACCCGAGGTGGCCGCCTTGGCGCCTATCCGGGACGGGCCCCGGCAGGCGCATGACACCGCGGCGGGCCTTAGACGGGCCAGGACTCCCCCAAAGCGCGCCTTGTCAATTATTGACAATTAACTTTACAGGTTCGTCAAGGTCGCGTAGTTTCTAACCCATCACGGCTGCTGGCCACGGCTGGCCGCTCCGCATCCTTCCGGTTAGGACACCCATGCGAACACCTAAGACTCTGGCCACCAGCCTCCTCAGTCTCTCCGCCGCCGCGCTCCTGGCGGTCAGCGCTGCCGGTACGGCCAGTGCCGCACCGGCACCGGCGAAGGTGCCGACGTCGTCGTCGGAGGTCAGCAGTCACAGCGTCGACGACGGCGGCTCGGCCGACTACTGGACGGCGGAGCGCATGCGCGGCGCAATTCCGGGCGACGTGCTGGCGGCGAAGGCCGTGGAGCGCGGCAGCAAGGCCAAGGCGGCCGTGAACCGGCCGGCTGGAGCGGGCGCCCCTGCCAAGGTGGAGGGCACCACGCCCACTGCGCAGGCCACGCAGCTTCAGACCAAGGCGAACGCCAGCGAGACCCCGGTCAAGCACATCGGCAAGGTCTTCTTCACCCTCCGCGGCTCCAACTATGTCTGCTCCGGGAACTCTGTGACCTCGTCCAACAAGAGCACCGTCTCCACCGCCGGCCACTGCGTCAACGAGGGCCCGGGCGCTTTCGCCGCCAACTTCACCTTCGTTCCGGCCTACCTCAACGGCTCGGCACCCTACGGCAAGTGGACCGCCAAGGCGCTGTACACCCCGACCCAGTGGAGCTCCGGCGGAGACATGACGTACGACACCGGCTTCGCCGTGATGAACCCGCTCAACGGCAAGTCGCTCGCCGACGTCGTGGGCTCCTCCGGCGTGCAGTTCAACGCCGCCCGGGGGCTGAGCTACAAGTCGTTCGGCTACCCGGCGGCGCCCCCGTTCAACGGCGAATCCTTGAAGAGCTGCAGCGGCACCGCCAAGAACGACCCCAACAACCCGCAGTTCAACGCCCAGGGCATCCCCTGCAACATGACCGGCGGTTCCTCGGGCGGGCCGTGGTTCATCGGCTCCAGCTCCACCGGCTACCAGAACTCGATCAACAGTTACGGCTACGGCAGCAACTCCACCACCATGTATGGACCGTACTGGGGCTCCGTCATCCAGCAGGCCTACAGCACGGCTGCCGCTTTGTAGGGACTCGTCCGCGCCGGGCTAGGGCCCGGGTCGGCGGTTGCCCGGGCCGGGGCGGGGCCGGGCCCGGGTCGGCTTGGCATCGCGGTGGGTACCCGGTCCCGCACCGATCCACTTGCGAGGAAGGAGCAGGACAGCGCGGGGTCACGTGCCGCCATCCCCTCGACGGGGCGGCAAGCGACCCCGCGTTTCCGTGTGCACAGCTGGTGCCCGCCCGCCCGTCGGCATCCACGGGACATGCCCTCCCCCGGGGTCGGCCAGTGAACATAGGGCCTATATGCCCACTCCTCGGCGCCAAGAATGAGCATGTCCCACGGTGTCAGGGGGACATGCCTTGCCCTAGGTTCGAAGAATGAGCATGTCCCCAGGTGCCAGCGAGCGCGCCCACCCCTCGGCGCGAAAAGTGAGCACGTCCAGCGGGGCCGTGGACTGCGCCCAGCCCGCCGCGACGCATGAGCCTGTTCCAAACCACAGAGCCGGGCCGCTGCACGTTAGCCTGGACATGCACTTCGCCCGGTCCGGCGAGTGGACATAGTCCCTGCATGCCCACTCCTCACTGCCAAGAATGGGCATGTCCCAAAGTGCCGCGCTCTGTGCTCTCCCTTGGCCTCGAGAACTGAGCATGTCCCAAGGCGCCGCAGCCTGTGCTCTCCCTTGGCCTCGAGAGCTGAGCATGTCCCAAGGCGCCGCAGCCTGCGCTCTCCCTTGGCCTCGAGAGCTGAGCATGTCCCAAGGCGCCGCAGCGTCCGCCCACCCCTCGGCGCGAAAAATGAGCATGTCCCGCGGACCAGGTGGCGATTCCCACCCCAACAGCTGCAAGCGGCACATGCGGCACGAGCCTGCGCAAAAATGGGCATGCCCTCCCCGTGCAGGGAGGGCATGTCCACTCTTGGCGGCAACCGCGGGCAGAACCCAGACGCGAGCACCCCGGGCGCGGGAACCTCTAGTGGAAGAAGTGGCGCGCGCCGGTGAAGTACATCGTGATGCCGGCGGCGTTGGCTGCGGCGACGACTTCCTCGTCGCGGACGGAGCCGCCGGGCTGCACCACGGCGCGGACGCCCGCGTCGATCAGGATCTGCAGGCCGTCGGCGAACGGGAAGAACGCGTCCGAGGCCGCGACGGCGCCCCGGGCCCGCTCCAGCGCGCCGGTGGCGCCTGGCTCTGCCTGAACGGCGGCCGCACCGCCGGCACCCTCGACGTCGGACTCCACGGCTACGCCCAGCGTGTTGGCCCGTTCGACGGCGAGCCGGCAGGAGTCGAGCCGGTTTACCTGGCCCATGCCGATGCCGACGGCGGCGCCCTCGGCGGCGAGCAAGATGGCGTTGGACTTGGCCGCGCGGCACGCCGTCCAGGCGAAGACCAGGTCCGCCAGCGTGTCGGCGTCGGCGGCTTCACCGGCGGCGAGGGTCCAGTTGGCGGGGTTGTCTCCGTCGGCGTCGACCTTGTCGGCGGCCTGGACCAGCATGCCGCCGGAGACCTGGCGGAACTCGGTGGGGTAACGGCCGTAGCCCTCGGGCAGGGTGAGCAGCCGGATGTTCTTCTTCTTGGCGAGGATCTCCACGGCCTCGTCCTCAAAGCCCGGCGCGATGACGACCTCGGTGAAGATGCCGGCCACGGTCCGGGCCATGC
>NZ_JBFRFD010000032.1:0-13109 GCF_052114645.1 Arthrobacter sp. 2YAF22_2 | reverse complement strand
TCACGGCCCTGAGTCCGGACAGCGTTCCGATGCCTGCGATGTGGCCGTCAAAGATCCATCGTTTGCCCATGGAACCACGGTAGCCACGCCAGCACGCGTGTTCCACCTGCCGGTGGCACTGCCGCCCGGGCCGGGGCCCGACTGGGATAACCTAGAGCAGTGACTTACGAGATTGAGATTGGCCGTGGAAAGCGTGGGCGTCGTGCCTACTCCCTGGACGACATTGCGATCGTCCCCAACCGGCGTACGCGCGACCCCAAGGACGTATCCGTCTCGTGGCAGATTGATGCCTACAAGTTCGACATGCCCGTCATCGCCGCGCCGATGGATTCCGCGATGTCGCCGGAAACGGTCATCGCGCTGGGCCGGCTCGGCGGCCTCGGCGTCCTCGACCTGGAAGGCCTGTGGACCCGCTACGAGGACCCGCAGCCTGTGCTGGACCAGATTGCCGCCCTCGAGAACGAAACCAACAGCCCGGCCGTCACCCGGCGGATGCAGGAGCTCTACCAGGCCCCGATCCAGCCCGAACTGGTCACCTCCCGGCTGGCGGAGATCCGCGCTGCCGGAGTCACGGTGGCCGGCTCCCTGACACCGCAGCGCACGCAGGAGCACTACAAGACCGTGGTTGCCGCCGGCGTCGACATCTTCGTCATCCGGGGGACCACCGTCTCGGCGGAACATGTCTCCAAGGACCACGAGCCCCTGAACCTCAAGCAGTTCATTTACGAACTCGACGTCCCCGTGATCGTCGGCGGAGCGGCCGGCTACACCCCGGCCCTGCACCTGATGCGCACCGGCGCCGCGGGTGTGCTCGTCGGGTTCGGCGGGGGAGCCACCACCACCACCCGCCGCGCCCTCGGCATCCATTCGCCGATGGCGTCCGCCATCTCCGACGTCGCCGCCGCCCGCCGGGACTACATGGATGAATCCGGCGGACGCTACGCGCACGTGATCGCCGACGGCGGAATGGGCAGCTCCGGTGATATCGTCAAGGCCATCGCCATGGGCGCCGACGCCGTGATGCTGGGCAGTGCCCTCGCGCGCGCCGAGGAAGCACCCGGCAAGGGCTGGCACTGGGGCCAGGAAGCCCACCACCTCGAACTGCCCCGCGGCGACAGGGTCAACGTGGGAACGGTCGGTCCGCTCGAGGAAGTCCTGTTCGGGCCGGGCCACCACACCAATGGCACCTCCAACCTGATCGGTGCGCTGCGCCGTTCGATGGCAACCACCGGCTACTCGGACCTGAAAGAGTTCCAGCGCGTCGACGTCGTCGTCTCGCCGTACGCCGGCAACTGAACCCCGCGCCGGCGCAGCCTGGGGCCCTGCCCATCCGGAGAACTTGGAAGTAGTGTGGTGCACTACGAGGTTTGATCCGGATGGAGGCGTGAGATGAACAGTTTTCCTGGTGGGGCTCCCTTGGCAGGCGGGGCGCTGGGGCCAGCGGAGCGTGAAGCGTCCCTCGCTGCCCTCAAAGCCAGCACGGAACCCGGCAAGGAGCTCGACATCCTGATCGTCGGCGGCGGCATCGTCGGCGCCGGAGCCGCCTTGGATGCCGTGACGCGCGGCCTGAGCGTGGGCATTGTCGAGGCAAACGACTGGGCCGCAGGCACATCGTCGCGGTCCTCGAAGCTCATCCATGGCGGCTTGCGCTACCTGGAGATGCTGGACTTCGCGCTGGTCAAGGAAGCGCTGCACGAGCGCGGACTGATTCTCTCCGTCCTGGCCCCGCACCTTGCCAGGCCGGTGCCGTTTCTGTACCCGCTCACCAAGCGCTTCGTGGAGCGGCCCTACGTCGGCTCCGGGATCGCCCTCTATGACGCCATGTCCATTACCGGCGGTCACAGCCGCGGCGTCCCGTTCCACAAGCACCTGTCGCGGCGCGGCACCCTGCGGGCGGCGCCGAGCCTCAAGGACGATGCCTTCGTCGGGTCCATCCGGTACTACGACGGGCAGGTCGACGACGCGAAATACGTCGCCAACCTGGTGCGCACGGCGGCGTACTACGGCGCGCATGCCGTGAACCAGACGGCAGTGGTCGACTTTACCCGGGAGGGCGAACGCGTGGTCGGCGCCAAGGTCGTCAACCACGAGGACGGCTCCAGCTTCAACATCCGAGCCAAGCAGGTCATCAATGCCACGGGCGTCTGGACCGACGAGACCCAGGCCATGGTCACCGACCGGGGCCAACTGAAAGTGCGGGCCTCCAAGGGCATCCATCTGGTGGTGCCGCGGGACCGCYTCCAATCCACGGTGGGCCTGATCTTGCGGACCGAAAAATCCGTGCTTTTCGTCATTCCCTGGGGCCGGCACTGGATCATCGGCACCACCGACACCGACTGGCACCTGGACAAGGCACACCCGGCGGCGTCCAGCAAGGACATCGACTACCTCCTCGAACACGTCAACAAGGTCCTGAAACGGCCGCTGACCCGCGAAGACGTCGAAGGCGTCTACGCCGGCCTGCGCCCGCTGCTGGCGGGGGAGAACGATTCGACCGCCAAGCTGTCACGCGAGCACGTGGTGGCCCATCCGGTTCCCGGCCTCGTCGTCGTGGCCGGCGGCAAATGGACCACCTACCGGGTCATGGCGAAAGACGCCGTCGACGAGGCGACACGCAGCATGGACGAGCGCGTCCCGCCGTCGTGCACCGAGTCCATTCCGCTGCTGGGTGCGAGCGGCTTCAAGGCCGCGTGGAACAGGCGCAACCGGATGGCGGAGGAAACCGGGGTGCACGTGGCGCGGATCGAACACCTGCTCAACCGCTACGGCTCCATGGCGCCGGAGGTGCTGGCGCTCATCAAGGAGAACCCCGATCTCGGTGAGCCGCTGCCCGGCGCCGACGACTACCTCGCCGCCGAAGCGGTGTACGCGGCCAAATTCGAGGGCGCCCGGCATGTCCAGGACGTGCTGACCCGCCGGACCCGGATTTCGATCGAGGCGTGGGACCGCGGCGTGTCAGCCGCGCCGGTGGTCGCTAAACTGATCGGAGAAGTTCTCGGCTGGAGCGACACGCAGCGCGAGAGCGAGATCAAGCACTATCTGGCCCGGGTCGACGCCGAACGGCTGAGCCAGCAGCAGCCGGATGACGAATCCGCAGACGCCGCACGCCTGGGCGTCGAGGACATCGTTCCGCTGCGCTGACCGGGGTGCCGTACGGCGCACCGGCGCCCTGTACCGACGCCACTTCGAAGGGACACCTCTTGGCGGAACCACTGGACCGGTACGATGCCGACCTCACCACGCCGCAGATGGTGATCCTTGAGTTGGATGCGGAGGATAAATTCGACGCCTCCGCGCAGCTGGCCCAGCGGATGTACGAGGCCGGCCGGATCTCCGACCTGGAGGGGTTCCTCGGCCACGTCAACGCCCGCGAACACCAACTGGCGACCGGACTCCCCGGCGGGATCGGCCTGCCCCACGCCCGCAGCGAGTTTGTCTCCCGCACCTCAATCGCGGTGGGCATCACGAAGTATGGCCGGGCCCTGGACTTCGGTGCCGCCGACGGGCCGGCCACCGTCATCCTGCTGATCGCGACGCCGGCGAGCTCGTTCTCCGACCACCTCGAAGTGCTGGCCACCCTGGCGCGCTCGCTGTCCAAGGAGTCGTTCCGGGAGTCGCTCCGGCGCGCCTACGACCCTGAGGTGATCTCGGAACTGATCAATTCCAGCCTGGTGTTCTTCGACCACTGAACACCGGGCGGCCGCTCCTGCGCCGCCCGGGCCCGTTTCGCTGTTCTACACGCGGACGAAGTACGGTTAAGGGGTGCTGAAAACCGCCCTCCAACCCCGCTGGATCGCAGGCCTCGTGCTTGCGCTCGTGATTTCTGGCGTCTTTGTGCTGCTGAGCCAGTGGCAGTTCGGCCGTTCCACACGGTCCGAGGCGCCGGTCTCCGCCGGTACCGAGGAGCCCCGGCCGCTCACCGCCGTGCTGAAGCCGGGGGTGTTCTTCCCCGGATCCGCGGCCGATCAGGTTGTCACCGCGTCCGGCCACTATGACCCGCAGAAGCAGGTGCTGGTGCCCGGACGGATCAACGACGGCGCGAAGGGTTTTTGGATCGTCTCCGCCTTCGCAGTCCAGGGCGCTCCGGCGCTGACCGGCGCCGGAGCCTCGCCGCAAACCTGGATTCCAGTGGCCCGCGGCTGGGTGGCCGACGCCGCAGACGCCCCGGCGCCGCCGCGAGGCACGGTGGAACTCACCGGGCGGCTGATTCCCTCCGAGGCGCCGCTGCCGAACACCGACGACGGCCCCGGGCGCGCCAGCGCCGTCTCCGTCGCGGAACTCATCAACGTCTGGGACGTAAGCAGTTTCCCAGGCTTCGTCGCGGCCAGCGCGGAGCGCTCCGCCGGCACGGACGTGGCCGTCTCCGGCCCGGTCCGGCCGTTGAACATCGGGCCGCAGCCGCCCGCGCAGACGGTCAACTGGCTCAACTTGTTCTACGCCGCGGAGTGGGTCGTTTTTGCCGGCTTCGCGCTGTTCATCTGGTGGCGCCTGGTCAAGGACGACTACCGACGCGGCCTTGAAGACGCCGAAGACGAAGCGGCGGCCCTCCGCGCCGCCGGCGGACCCCAGGACGCCGATTCCACCGAAACCGACCCGTATTCAACCAATCCGAGAGTGCAATCATGATCGAGCCCAAGCCGGCCGTCCAGCCGCAGCAGCCCAACGGAACGGGAAGCCCCAGCGGCAAGAAGCGCCGCTTCGGCGGAACTGAGGCGCAGATCCGCTCCGCACTGAAGTTCTACAAGGTCCTCGCCTACCTCACGGGCTCCATGCTGCTCCTCCTTTGCGCCGAACTGATCGCCCGCTACGGCTTCGGCCACTACTTGTTTGCCGGCGGCACCAACGCTGTCACCGGCAAACCGTTCGGTTTCGGTTTCACCGACGCCGAGCCGCCGGGAGTCATCGGGGGAGTGAACGTATCTGTCGCGGTGCTGATCGTCCACGGCTGGATGTACGTCGTTTACCTGATCTCCAACTTCCGCCTCTGGTCGCTGATGCGGTGGCCGTTCGCCAAGCTCATCATCCTGGCCCTGGGCGGCGTCGTGCCGTTTCTGTCCTTCTTCGTGGAGAAGAAGTTCCACGCCCAGGTGGAGGCGGAACTGGCCGCCAATCCGCAGGCATCGCAGCGCTACTGACCCGCCCTTCTGAACAGCCCGCGCCGGCTTGTGAGTTCGCTTACCCGAGGCTTCTCAAGGTGCGGGCGACCGGCGCCGCAAAGTAGGCTGGGAGCGTGACCACTCCCACTGCATCCCAGACGTCCCACAGGCCCGTGCTGGTTGTTGACTACGGTGCCCAGTACGCGCAGCTGATTGCCCGCCGCGTCCGGGAAGCGAATGTGTATTCGGAAGTCGTTCCGCATACCTACAGCACCGAGCAACTGCTGGCCAAGAACCCGGCCGCCATCATCCTCTCCGGCGGCCCGGCGAGTGTATACGCGGAAGGCGCCCCGAGCGTCAGCGCGGACCTGTTCGAAGCCGGCGTCCCGGTCTTCGGCATCTGCTACGGCTTCCAGGCCATGGCCAACGCCCTCGGCGGGAAGGTGGCCCGGACCGGGCTCCGCGAATACGGAGCCACCGAGACCACTACCCTCGGCGAAGGCCGCTCCATCCTTGAGGGGATGCCCCAGCACCAGAGCACCTGGATGAGTCATGGCGACTCCGTTCATGAGGCCCCGGAGGGCTTCGAGGTCCTCGCCACGACGGCGGGCGCCGACGTTGCCGCGTTCGCCAACGAGGAGAGGGGCCTCTACGGCGTGCAGTGGCACCCCGAAGTGAAGCACTCTGCCTACGGCCAGCAGGTGCTGGAGAACTTCCTGTTCAAGGGCGCCAAGCTGGAACCGAACTGGACCGCGGGCAACATCCTCGACGAACAGATCGAACGGATCCGCGAGCAGATTGGCGGCGCACGGGTGATCTGTGGGCTATCCGGCGGCGTCGACTCCGCCGTGGCGGCCGCCCTTGTCCAGCGCGCTGTCGGCGACCAGCTGACCTGTGTCTTCGTGGACCACGGCCTGCTGCGTGAAGGCGAAGCAGAACAGGTCGAGCGCGACTTCGTGGCCGCCACCGGTGTGAAGCTCTACGTCGCCAACGAGCAGGAACGCTTTCAGGCGGCTTTGGCCGGGGTCAGTGATCCCGAAACCAAGCGCAAGATCATCGGCCGGGAGTTCATCCGGGCCTTTGAGGAAGCCGAACACGCCATCATCGCCGAGGCCGCGGCGCACGGCGAAAAGATCAAGTTCCTGGTCCAAGGCACCCTGTACCCCGACGTCGTCGAATCCGGCGGCGGCGAAGGCGCGGCGAACATCAAGAGCCACCACAACGTGGGCGGCCTGCCGGAAGACCTGCAGTTCGAACTCGTGGAACCGCTGCGGGCATTGTTCAAGGACGAGGTCCGTGCCGTCGGCGCCCAGCTGGGCCTGCCGCAGGAGATCGTCGGCCGGCAGCCCTTCCCGGGCCCGGGCCTCGGCATCCGGATCGTCGGCGAGGTCACCAAGGAGCGGCTGGACCTGCTGCGCAAGGCCGACGCGATCGCGCGTGCCGAACTGACGGCGGCCGGCCTTGACAACGAGGTCTGGCAGATGCCCGTGGTGCTGCTGGCGGACGTCCGCAGCGTCGGGGTGCAGGGCGACGGCCGCACCTATGGCCACCCGATTGTGCTGCGGCCGGTGTCCTCCGAGGACGCCATGACGGCCGACTGGTCGCGGCTGCCGTACGACCTGCTGGCCCGGATCTCAAACCGGATCACCAACGAGGTGGACGGCGTCAACCGCGTCGTGCTGGATGTCACCAGCAAGCCGCCGGGAACCATCGAGTGGGAATAGCGTTGTGAATGGCCGGCCTCCTCCGAGGCCGGCCATTCTCTATTTCCTGTGCCGGGCGGCCTGGCGGCAATTCGCCGGACCAATTTGGCGTGCGTCAGTGTTGCGGCCGCTCTCCGACGCCGGATTCGGGCTACCCTCGAAAGCATGCCGGTATGGTCCAGAGCGTCCCGCGCGAGCGCAGAAACCGCGAGAGTAGAAAAGAAGGCAGCAGTGTCAGTTGGTCAAGGCCACCCCGAGGGCTCCGAGGAGTTCAGGAAATGGCTGTCGGGCCTCAAGCCCGTCACCGGAGCAGACACCATGCTGCGCTTCACGAAAACTCCCGAGGGCTCCATTGACCTGACCCACGCCCATCCCTCCGGCCTGGCCCAACTGATGGCCGGCCGCCGCACCCGCCTGTCGACCCTGATCCGGGACCGTCAGCAGTACGTCGTCGCCGCCCGGGCCTCACGCAACCTTCGATCCAAGATCTTCGAACTCGCCAACGACCGCGGCATCGACGCCGGCTATTTCTCCGCCGGCACCGTCGTCTGGACTTCCGCCGTCGGGGGCAAGCCGCAACGCGTGTCCGCGCCGGTCATGCTCACCGCCATTTCCCTGACCATTCGCCCCGGCGAGGACGATTACGAACTGCAGCTCACCGAGCAGGCCCGGATCAACCCGGCCCTGGTCCGGCACCTGAAGTCCATTCACGGCATCGTCTTCGACGTGAACGCTGTGACCCGGATGGCCTACAGCACGGCTCGGTACGATCCGCAGCCTGTCCTGGACCGTCTCGGCACGCTGATCCAGCCGATCCACGGCGCCGAAATCGAGCACAACCTGCTGGTCTCGACCTTCGCAGACCTTTCCGGGAACCTGGATGATCCGTGGATCAACCAGAGCAACCCGCTCGTGGCGGCGCTGGAACGCGCCGCCACCGGTGCACCGGTGGACGTGCCCGTGCTCCAGGACGGAAGGTTTCCGAGCACGGATCAACGGAGCCCGGCCGATGAGCTCCTCCTCCTCGACGCCGACACGGACCAGCAATACGTCGTCGACGCCGTCCGCGCGGGCGATTCGCTCGTGGTCAGCAGCCCGCCGGGCACCGGCCAGACCCAGACCGCGATTAACACCATCGGCGCCCTGATCGACGAGGGCAGGAGCGTCCTGGTTGTCGGCGACCGGCGGGCCAGCCTCGGTGAACTCACGGCGCAGTTGGAGACGCTGGGGCTCGAGTCGGTGCTCGTCCAGCTCGCCGGCAACTCCACGCCGCTGCAGCTCAAGGGCCAGCTGGTCCGGGCGATCGTCCGCAACGAAAAGTCGCTCGAACCGCAGCTGAAGAACCTTCACTCCACCCTAACTGCGCACCGGCACGCGCTGATGGACCACGTCGCTTCGCTGCACAACGTCCGCCAGCGCTGGGGGTGCTCGCCCTACGAGGCGATGCAGTCCCTCGCGGCGCTGACCGCGATCCACCCGGCGCCGGCCACCACCGTCCGACTCAAGCGCAGCGTCCTGGACAGCATCCGCGACCGCGAGGAACTCGCGGGACGACTCCGCCGGGCGGCGGAACTGGGCAGCTTCAGCCGCGCGTCGACCATGAGCCCGTGGCACGGCGCCCGGCTCCTGACGCGTAAGGAAACCGAGGAGGCACAACAGGTAGCCTGCTCGGTCGCCGAAAAGCTCCCTCAGTTGCGCGAGCGGATGAACGGCGTCGCCGAGCACGCGGAGATCCGGCTCGGCGAAACCTTCGCCGAGTGGGGCGACCAGATCGACCTGCTGGTCGCGGTCCGCGAAAGCCTGGACAAGTTCACCCCCGACATTTTCGACCGGCCCGTGCATGACCTCATCTCGGCCACGGCCCCGTCGGCGTGGCGCCGGGAACGGAACATCGACATGCCCTCCATGCAACGCTCCCGATTGCGCAGGGTTGCCAAGGAGTACGTGCGCCCCGGCGTGCACATCGCCGACCTCCACAGTTCGCTGCTGCTGGTCCAGGACCAGCGCGCCACGTGGGCGGAGTACGCCACCACCCAGCGGCACCCGGCCGTGCCGTCCGGACTGGCCGAAATCACCGCACTGTTCCGGGAACTGGAAGCCGAGCTGGCTGAGCTCGGCGCCGCCGTCCAGCACACCCGCGCCGGTGGAGGCCTCCACGACACCCCCTACGGCGAGCTGACGGAACGGCTGGACCGCCTCGTCGCGGACACCGGTACGCTTGAAACCCTGCCCGAGCGGACGCTGCTGGTGGAGAACATGCGCGAGCACGGCCTCGGCGAGCTGCTCGCCGATCTGGCCGAGCGGGAGGTGCCGGCCGAATCGGTGGCCGCGGAGCTTGAGCTGGCCTGGTGGCAGTCGGCCCTGGAAGCCATGATCAGCGGCGACGACTATCTCGCCATGTCCGACGGCGACGCCCTCCGCCAGCTCGAAGCAGAATACCGACTCGCGGACAACGCCCACATCGCCAGCGGTGCTGCCCGGCTGCGCTGGAAACTGGCCGAACGCTGGCGGGCTGCCCTTACCGAACACCCCCGGCAGTCCGAGCTACTGCGCAGCCTGCTCAAGGACGGCCGGGTAACGCCTGCGGCGTTGACCGCGCAGTCAGCCGAGCTCATCCCCATGCTGGTGCCGGTCTGGTCCGTCAGCCCCTATCTTCTCACCAGCCTCTTGCCGGCCGAACAGCGCTTCGACGCGGTCGTGATCCTTGACGCCGAGGCGACGTCACTGCAAGCCGTACTGCCCGCCGTCGCGCGCTCCCGTCAGGTCATTGCCTTCGGCGACGACCAGATCGCCAGCCCGCGCGGCTTCACCGTGGGCGTCGAGCGGCTCGCCGCCGGCGAAAGCTCGCACCAGCGCGTGGACAGCGCGTACCAGGCTCTGGCGGCCGTGCTGCCGGTGCGGAAACTCAGGACCGTCTACCGCGCCGTCGACGAGGACGTCGTGCGACAGCTAAGCAATGGGTTCTATGACGGAGAACTCCGCCGGCTGCCCGAGGGCCAGTCTGCGACCGGCCTGGAGCGCGCGCTGACGGTGGAATACCTGCCGGATGGGACCGGCCTGCCGAGCGCTGACCACGACGGCGTCGAATCGGTGGTAGCCGAAGTGAACCGCGTGGTGGACTTGGTCTTCGAACATGCGAGACTCCGCCCCCGCACCTCGCTGGCGGTCGTGACGGGCAGCCTCCGGCACGCTGCCCGGATCGGCGAGGCCATCCGGCGGCAACTGCCCAACCACCCCCTGCTGGGCAGTTTCTTCACCGCCGGCGACGAGTCGTTCCGGGTGGTCGACCTGGAGCGTGCCCAGGGTCTGGTCCGCGACCGGGTGATCTTCTCGCCCGGCTACGGCCGCACCCCGCACGGGCGGGCGCTGCACAACCTCGGACCGCTGTCTGCCGAAGGCGGCCGTGCCCGGTTCGCCCTCGCGATGACGCGGGCCCGGCGCTCCTTGCACGTGCTGAGCTGTTTCCGCCCCGAAGACCTGGATGTCACCCGCCTGAGCCACGGCGCGGTGGACTTCTACGAACTCCTGGACCGGGAAATCGCGGGCAACTCCGCGTTGGGAAGCCCGGCCTCCCGTGCGGCTGCCAGCGAACAGGCACTCGGCGCCGACCCGTTGGTGGCAGACCTCGGCGACCGGCTCCGCGCCCGCGGGGCCCGGGTCTGGCATCAGTACGACGGTGTCCTGGACATGGTGGCCGCAGCCGACCCGATGCACACCATCGGCCAGGACGACGCCGAGATCCCCAGTCCCGTCGCCATCGAGTCTGACGGCACCGAGCGGTACCGGCGGATGACCGTTCGTGAGCGCAGCCGCCTGCGCCCGCAACTGTTGGAACGCATGGGCTGGCGGTACATGCCATTATGGACGATAGAGGTGTTCACCGATCCCTCGGTCTGCGCGGACCGGATCGGCGGCTACCTCGGCTTGGAGAAGCCCGTCGCGTCGAACCGGCTTCGGACCTCGCCCGGCTTTTCCGACGACATCGAGAACCTGAGCGTAGAAGACGGGCAGGACACGTATGCGTCCGCCGCGGACCGGGGATGACCGGCGGATAATTGCCCACGGGCAAGCTAGAGCTATTCGCAGCAAGGAGGCCGGCGGCATGAACGCAGACGGCGACAAGAGCAACAATACGGGGCGGGACGGCGGCGAACGCCGCGATGCCCAGCGGGGGAGCGTCCCGGCGGCCGCTTCCCCGGCTGTCCCAGCGGCGGACCTGACCGCAGGAGACCCGCGGCACGATCCGCAGCAGCGCCGACCCAAGCGTCGGGCCGCGGCACCCGCCACAGGTCCTGGGGGAGTGCTGCCCAACAAGGCCGCGGAGGACGATCCGCGCCGTTGGGGCGACCAACCCGGGAGCTATGACCACGACGCCTGGCTGCTGGAGCAAAAGCCTCCACACTGGGGCTGACCTCCCGCGGACGGCCCCAGGAGTTCGGCTGTCACCCGGTTAGCCTGGCCGTGCGCCGACCAGGACAAAGAACAACTTGCCTTGGGTTGATGCGCCGGCGAGTCTCCGGGCCTGGTCGGGGTCGGCCGCTACCACCATCAGGCCGTCCGTCTCCCCGCCGTCGAGCCATTGGCCGGCGCGGCCGCCGTGTGCGGAGGTCCACAGCACTGGCACCGCGGTCGCGAGCAGTTGGGACGCAGCGGCCTGCTCGTAGCCGTTGCCGCTGGTCATCACCACATTGACGAGCTGTCCGGGAGAGACCAGCTGGATGGATGCAGGGTCCGCCATGCGGAGCGGAACGGCCGCAGCCCCGGGCGGGCTGCCAGCCAGAAGCCCCGGACCAACGAGTTGGGAATCTGAGAAGAGCTGGCCCTGGCGGAGCCCCACGGCGAGCTGTTTACCCTCCAGCGCGGCGAGATTGAGGGAACCGCCGGGAAGCACGCCCGGCGGGACTTCGATCGCGGCGAGGTCGGCGGCCGCCAGTACTCTCCCGGCCGGAAGGTCCTTGGCGGCTGCCCAGGCGGGAACGGTCGCGTCGGGTGCCGGCGTCAGCTGCTGAACCGTCAGGCCGGTGGCGACGCACAGCAGGAGGGCAACTGCCAGCCGGCGGTTGCGCCTGATCCATCCCTGGAGGCGACGGCGCCGCGGCGGTTGGCGGGAGCTGCTGCCGGAGCGGAAGGCGGTGCCATACGGCCGGGACCTTCCATGCGGGGAGGGCGGGGGCGCCACACGTAGGCGTGCTGGAAAGGAGTCTGACGGGCGGCTGCGATGGGCCATGTCGACACGCTATGGCGGTTCCGCCCAGCGGCGTCAGACCTGGTCGGCGCTATGTGGACAACACCTCGGGCTGATAACGCTGTGCGCCGACAGGATGTTCTGCAGCGAACGCAATCCGGAAATCCGCTCGCGGCCTCGGGAGTCTTAGCTGGCCGCTGCCGATGCCGGTGCGGCGGCAGGTGCTGCCGCGGTGGGAGCGGGCGTCACGGTGCTGCCCTTGGAATCGCGAGAGTCGGTCCGGTAGAAGCCGGAGCCCTTGAACACGACGCCCACGCTGTTGAATTTCTTGCGCAGGGTCCCTTCGCACTCGGGGCAGGACGTCAGTGAGCTGTCCGTGAATGACTGCACGATCTCGAAGGCGTGGCTGCAGTCCTTGCAGGCGTATGCGTACGTGGGCACCGGGTTTCCTCCTCTGGGGCAAACGAGCAGGTCCCTCGGCTGCCGCGGGCGGTTCGCCGTCACCAGCTTCGGTGTGTAGCGAAGTGCATTAGCAGTCTCAGGGCCTGAGTGCCAATTCTATCACCCGCCGGGGGGCGCCTCGGCAAGTGGCGCTAGCGGGACGAGCCCTCCGGGGGTCAGTGCGGACGCAACCTTACGGTCGAAAGACTCGGCCGGAATGCTGCCGGCCGGCAACACTTCGGCGTCGTAGACGATCGCCGCCGTCGGAAGCGGGGCGCCAGCGGGGGCGGCGCCGTCCCCGCGAAGTTTCATGAGCTCGGCAAGGAACTTGTCGTAATAACCGCCCCCCTGGCCGATCCGGTTGCCCGAGCGGTCCAGGGCGGTGGCGGGCAGGAAAATCCCGGTCACGTCAAGCATCACGGACGTGCCGAGCCGTTCACCGGCTGGCTCTTGGATGGGCGCGTAGCGGCTGCGGAYAAAAACGGAGGCCGGGGTCCAGTACACCCAGCTCAGAGTAAGGTCCGGTTCGCAGACCGGCAGCAGTACCCGGTGCCCGGCGTCGTGCAGTGCCCACAGGAGTGGCAGGGTGGGCGGCTCGGAGCCGACGCCGAGGTAGGCGCCGAACGTGCGCTGTCCGCCGCGGGCCAGTCCGGCTGCCCAAGCCAGGCCGTGACGGGCCAATGC
>NZ_JBFRFD010000031.1:0-13120 GCF_052114645.1 Arthrobacter sp. 2YAF22_2 | reverse complement strand
CTCCCCGCTGACCATCACGGCGGAGGCGCGGACAATCGTCGGCAGCTACCTGGGCTCGGCGGTGCCCGCACGGGACATCCCCAAGTACGCCCAGCTCTGGCGGGACGGAAAACTCCCGGTCGAGGAGCTCATTTCGTCCCGGATCGCCCTGGCGGACATCAACGAGGCCATGGACCAACTCGCCGACGGAAAGGCCGTCCGCCAGGTCATCATGTTCGACGCCGACTAATCCCGCCACCCCGCGTTGCCCTATCCCTTATGGCTGCTAAATTCGGTCCGGAAGGACATCAACCGATAAGGCAACTGAAGCGGATCAAAGAAGGCGAAACACCCTGTAATTGACTTGCTCACGGCCGCCGCTGATGTGACAATCTCCCGCTGCGGTGTCAGCATTAAGCAAGTGACCACCACCCAAATCCCTAAATCCCCCGTCACTACTTCGGGCGATACCTCGTTCTTTGGCCACCCAAAGATGCTGGCCAGCCTCTTCTCCGTGGAAATGTGGGAGCGCTTCTCCTTCTACGGAATGCAGGGGATCCTCCTCTACTACATGTACTTCACGGCCGCCGAGGGTGGCCTCGAAATCAACAAGGCACTGGCTGCCAGCCTGGTCGGCGCCTACGGCGGCGGTGTCTACCTCTCGACCATCCTGGGTGCTTGGCTCGCGGACCGGATCTTCGGGTCCGAGCGTGTGCTCTTCGGCTCGGCCATCATGATCATGGCCGGCCACGTCGCCCTGGCCCTGATCCCGGGCATTCCGGGTCTGATCGCCGGCCTCGTGCTGGTCGGCGTCGGGTCCGGCGGCCTCAAGGCCAACGCCACCGCCCTGGTCGGAAGCCTGTACCGCGAGAAGGACGAGCGCCGCGACGCCGGTTTCTCCATCTTCTACATGGGCATCAACGCCGGCGCCCTGATCGGCCCGCTGGTGACCGGCTGGCTGCAGGAAAGCCAGGGCTTCCACTGGGGCTTCGCCGCCGCTGCCATCGGCATGGCCGTGGGCCTGGGCATCTACGCCCTGGGCCGCAACAAGCTGCCCGAGGAGGCCCACCGGGTGCCCAACCCGCTGCCCGCCGCGCAGCGCACCAAGTACGGACTGATCTTCTTAGGCATCGCCCTGGTCATCGCCGTGCTGCTCGCGACCGGCGCCGTGAACGCGGACAACCTGGCCATGACGATGGCGTACGCAGCCATCGGGGCGTCCGTGCTGTACTTCGCGCTGATCTTCAGCAGCAAAAAGGTCAACGCCACCGAGCGTGGCCGGGTGACGGCTTTCATCCCGCTGTACATCGCCTCGGCCGCGTTCTGGGCACTCTTCCAGCAGCAGTTCACCTTCATCGCGGTGTACTCGGAGGAGAAACTGGACCGGAACCTGTTCGGCTGGGAAATGCCGGCCGCGTGGGTCCAGTCGATCAACCCCGTGTTCATCATCATCTTCGCCGGTGTCATGGCCGCCCTGTGGACCCGGCTGGGCCACAAGCAGCCCGGCTCGGCGCTGAAGTTCTCAATCGGCCTCTTCGTGATGGGCCTCGCCTTCCTGGCGTTCATCCCGCTGGCCGGCGGGGGCAAGACGCCGCTGCTGGCACTGGTAGGGATCCTGTTCCTGTTCACCATGGCGGAACTGTTCCTTTCGCCCATCGGCTTGTCGGTGACCACCAAGCTGGCCCCCAAGGCCTTCCACACGCAGATGGTGGCCCTGTTCTTCCTCTCGGTCTCGCTGGGCACGACGCTGGCCGGCGTCCTCGCGGGGCTCTACAACCCGCACGACGAGCTGCCGTACTTCATCGGCGTCGGCGGCACCGCAATGCTGCTGGCCGTCGGCCTGGCCGCCGCCTCCCCTGCGATCAAGAAGCTTATGGGCGGCGTCCGCTGAGCTAGCTTGGTTCATCTGGCACCGTGAATCTCCGGGATCCTCGTGCCGAACGGCACTCCCCGGCTGGCCTCGGGAGTGGCACGATGGGGCAATCACGGCTGCGCCCGGAACCGGGGCCCGTAATTGCGAGGAGGAGTCATGACCGGCGACGGAAACTACAGGATCGTGGTGGGGGTGGACGGCTCCGCGGAGTCCCGTGCGGCCATGGATTGGGCCGTGGCGGAGGCCAAGCTCCGTAATGGCCAGGTCCTGGCCGTTACGGCATGGAACTTCCCCTACGTCAGCAACGGGTTCGGCCAGGCATGGAACTACCAAGGCTTCGAAACCGACGCCCGGGCCATCCTCGACGAGGAGTGCGCCCGCGTCCTTGACCAGGGGGTGGGGATCACCCCACGCGTGGTGCAGGGCAGTCCCGCTTCGGTGCTGATCGACGCCTCGCGGGACGCCGACGTCGTCGCCATCGGCTCACGCGGCCTCGGTGGATTCACCGGTTTGGTCCTCGGTTCCACCTCGACCCAGACGGTCCACCATGCCCATTGCCCGGTGCTGGTCTTCCGTGGACAAAGCTGAGCTGTGAGCACCCGAGTCCGGCCGCCGGTTGAGGTGCGTGTCTACCGCCGCGCCGCCGGCGAGGCGTCCGACGTCGAACTTATGCCCGCCGGGGATGTCACTGAAGGCGTGGTGCGGGTCGGGGACACCATCCGCCGCCCGCACCAGCCGCAAAGCCTCGCCGTGGCCGGCTACCTCGACTGGCTCGAGGATGCCGGCTTTGACGGCGCGCCGCGGTTCCTGGGCCGCGACGCCGGCGGCAGGGACGTGCTGAGCTTCGTTCCCGGCCGGTGCGCCGGTGCGCTGCCCGAGACCTGGGTACAGTCCGAGGAGCTGCTGGCCTCGGTGGCCCGGCTGGTCCGCCGCCTGCATGACGCGTCCGTGGGCTACGTTCCGCAGTCGCACCCGTTCCCGCCGCGCCCCGTCCGGCAGGACCCGGCAGAACTGGTTTGCCACCTGGACGTCACGCCCCAGAACGTGGTGGTCCGCGACGGGATCGCCGCCGGGCTGGTGGACTTCGACCTTGCCGGTCCCAGCACCGCCCTCAAGGACTCGTATAACGCCGCCATGCACTGGGTCCCGCTGCGCGACCCGGCGGACGCGTGGCCCGGCTGGGAGGACCTGGATCCGTTCCGGCGGCTCCGCATTTTCGCCGACGCCTACGGCTGGGACCGGGAGGAACGACGCCGGCTGAGCGGCCTTGCGGTCGACGCCGCGGAGCTGAGCTACGAGCGGATGCGCCACAACGCGGAAGCGCTGGGCGGCGGTTGGGCGCGGATGTGGGCCGAGGGCGCGGGCGGGCTCATCCTGCGGCGCCGCGGTTGGCTCGAGGCCAACGCCGCGCGGCTGACGGACGCGCTGACCGGCTAGGGCCGGCCGGACCAGCCCTCAGCGGCTCACGGGTTCCGCGGCGCCCAGAAGCCCAAGCTCGGAACGCCGCGGCATCCCTTCCCAGTCGCCGGAAACCAGGCATGCGTACGCTCCGGTGCGCACGGCCGTCAGCAACCGCTGCCGCACCGGCCGCCCGTCGAGCAGCTCGGCAAGGTAACCGCCGACGAACGCGTCCCCCGCACCTACAGTGTCCACGGCCCGGACCGGCACTGCGTCCTGCCGGTACTCCTCGCCGTCCACAAGCGCCAYGCAGCCCTGCGCGCCGAGCTTGATCACCACCTGCGCCGGACCCAGGGCAGCGAGCCGGTGGGCCAGTTCGATCGGCTCGGCCGCTTCGCCGACCGCGATGGCCGCCTCGTCGTCTCCGGCGAAGACCACGTCCGCCTGCCGGACCAGCGTCCGGAAGGCGTCGCCGGCGGCCGGTTTCTGCCACAGGGCGGCGCGGTAGTTGAGGTCGAGGGACACCAGGGTGCCGGCCTGCCTGGCGCAGTCGATAGCGTATTGGACCGCGGCCGCGGCGGACGCGGACAGCGCCGGGGTGATGCCKGTGACGTGGAGCAGGCGCGCGGCGGCAATCTTTCGGGCCGGGACGTGCTCCGGGGAGAGGGCCGCTCCGGCGCTCCCGGAGCGGTAGTACCAGACCCGGGCCGTCTCGTTGGTGCGTCGTTCCTTGATCATGAGCCCGGTGGGGGCATGGGGGTCCCGGCTGCATTCGACGTCCAGCCCCTCGGCGAGCAGCTCCCGCAGGACCAGATCCCCCAAGCTGTCGGCGCCAACCCGCCCCACCCACGTCACCGAAGTACCCAGCCGGCGCAGGGCGATCGCCACGTTGCTTTCCGCTCCCCCGACGCCCAACCGGAGCGACTCGGTAAATGCCAGCGGGCCCGGGGTGGAGGCCTTTATGAGGGCCATCGTTTCGCCGAGGGTGACGACTTCGCTGGGGGCCGACGCCGGCTCTGCCGGGCCCGCGCCGGCGTTCACCGCGGTCCCCGGGCGCCGAGAGCTTCGGCGACCAGGCGGCTGACCTTCTTCGCCCGCCGGGTCAGCTCCCCCAGGTCGCCACCCTTGAAGGCGTCGCCGACGAGTGGTCCGCCCAGACTGACCGCCAGCGCCCCGGCCTCGATCCAGCCCGGCGCGTCCTCGATGGCGACGCCACCGGAAGGGATGACCTGAAGATCCGGGAATGGCCCCCGCAACTGGGCGATATAGCCGGGACCGACCGTCGAGGCGGGGAAAATCTTGACGGCGGTGGCCCCCGCCCGCCATCCGGCCAGCAGTTCCGTGGGCGTCAGGCCTCCCGGGTAGACGGGGATGCCGCGCTCGACGGCGGCGGACACAATGCTGCCGTCCGTCACCGGCGTGACGAGGAAGCGCGCCCCGGCGTCGATCGCATGCCGGGCCTCCCCTTCTGTCGTGACGGTGCCGACGCCGATTTCGACCTGCTCCCCGAAGTCCCGGATCAGCCCGGGCAGGAGCTCAAAGACCCCGGCCGTGCTCAGCGTCAGTTCGATCGACCGGACCCCGCCATCCGACAGTGCGGCGATGACCGGGGCGTAATCCCGGGCATGACCGGCGCGGAGTACCGCCACCACCGGGTTGGCGAGCAGGATGTCGCTCGGGGCGGGGCGCTGGAGCGTCTTCGTCCCGCTGCTCACGTCACGGCCCCTAGTTGCCAAGGCACAAATTCTTCCTGTCCCAGATCGAGTTCTTCGCTGACGGTCTGTGCCCCGGATGCCACTTCGAGGATGCGGGCGAAGATCAACTCCCCCACTTCCTGGACGGTCGACTCGCCGTCGACGATGACGCCGCAGTTGAGGTCAAGATCCTCGGGCATTCTCTTGTAGAGCTCGGTGTTGGTGCCCAGTTTGATGCTGGGCACCGGCTTGCAGCCGAACACCGAGCCGCGGCCGGTCGTGAAGCACACCACGGTGGCGCCGCCGGCCACCAGCCCGGTGACGGACACCGGGTCGTAGCCGGGCGTGTCCATGAACACAAGGCCGGGGCTGGTCATGGGTTCGGCGTAGGCGTAGACGGCGGACAGCTCCGCCTGCCCGGCCTTGGCCACAGCGCCGAGGGACTTCTCCAGGATCGTCGTGAGGCCGCCGGCTTTGTTGCCGGGCGACGGGTTGTTGTCCAGGCTTCCGCCGCCGGAGCTCGCATAGTCCTGCCACCAGTCGAGTTGTCCCAGCAGCCGTTGTCCGACTTCGGGGGTGACAGCCCGGCGGGTCAGGAGATGCTCGGCGCCGAAGACTTCCGGGGTTTCGGCGAGCGCGGAAGTTCCCCCGTAGCCGACCAGCAGGTCTGAGGCAACCCCCAGCGCGGGATTCGCGGTGATGCCGGAGTACCCGTCCGAGCCGCCGCAGTTGAGGCCAAGCACCAGCTCGGAAACTTCCGCCGGCTCCCGCTGGAGTTCGTTGATGGAGGGCAGCATCTTTTCGATCAGGGCAACCCCCGCTTTGACCGTGGACCGGATGCCGCCGGAGTCCTGGATGGTGAGCCGCTCGATCAGTGCGGGTGCGGTGGCGGGATCGAGGAAACGATCGGTCTGCAACATCTCGCAGCCCAGGCCGAGGACCAGCAGCCCGGCGAAGTTGGGGTGCGCGGCATAGCCGCGGAGGGTGCGCACCAAAACTTCCGCGCCTGCGCTTCCCAGCACTATCCCGCAGCCGCTGCCGTGGGTCAGGGCGAAAACCCCGTCGACGTTGGGATAGGCGTCCAGCGCACTCCCGCGGAACTGGTCGGCGATCATCCGGGCCGTGCTGGCCGAGCAATTGACGGAGGTCAGGATGCCGACGTAGTTGCGCGTGCCGACCTTGCCGGTGGCTCGGCGGTAGCCCTGGAAGGTGGGGCGCGGACCGGGCGGCACCGGCGGGGTGATCCGGGCGGTGCCGAATTCGTAGTCCTGTTTTACCTCGTCCATCCCCAGGTTGTGGGTGTGGACGTGGTCCCCGGGCCGGATGTCAGTCAGGGCCCGGCCGATCGACTGTCCATACTTGTGCACCGGGGAACCGGCGGCAACGGGCCTGAGCGCAATCTTGTGTCCGCGCGGGACGTTGGCGCTGACAGTCAGCACCCGCTCAGCCCCGACCGCAGCGTCGTCCGGTGAGGCGCCGTCCTGGAGGGTCGTGCCTGCGGCGAGGTCGCGGGTGGCGACGCCCACTTCATCCCCCTCGGCCAGGCGGAGGATGCAGTCCTCAAGCCGGACCCGGGCTGAGTGTATGGTCATCGATCTGTCCTTCCGGTCTCAGCTCCGGGCAGCATAGGACTGCAGCGGCAAGTTGTAGGCGAGGTCGACGGCGGTTTCCGCGGCCTCCGCCAGGGACAGCCGGCCCTCGGCCACGAGTCGGGCAAGGTAGCCGGCGTCGATCCGCCGGGACAGGTCGTGACGGGCGGGGATGGAGGCCAAGGCCCGGGTGTCGTCGACGAACCCGGTCGTGTTGTAGAACCCGGCCGTTTCGACGGCGGACTCACGGAACCGGCGCATCTGCTCCGGGCTGTCCAGGAACCACCAGGGAGCTCCGAGTTTCATTGCCGGGTAGCAACCGGCGAGGGGCGCGAGTTCGCGGGAATAGACCGTTTCGTCGGTCGTAAAGGCGATGAAGCGGAAGTCCTTGTTCATGCCGAAGCTGTCCAGCAGCGGCCGCAGCGAACGGGTGAACTCAACGCTGACCGGGATGTCGAAGCCCTTGTCGGGACCATAGGAGTCGTAGACACCGTGGCAGTGATTGCGCAGCACTCCGGGGTGGAGTTGCATTACCAGACCGTCTTCGACGGACATCCGGGCCATCTCGTAGAGCATGTTCCCGGCGAACGCCTGGGTCTCCTGCGCCGTCGCCCCCCCGCGGGCGGCTGCGGCGAAAATGCGCTGCGCCTCCGCCGCCGGCAATGGCGTCGTATCCGCCAGCAGGTGCCCGTGGTCGGTGGCACGGGCGCCGGCGTCGATGAACGCGCGCCGACGCTGCCGGAGCGCCGCCAGGAAGCTGCCGTAGTCCGCCACCTCCACCCCGGAAATATCGGAGAGCGTCCGTATTTCGTCCTGCCACCCGGCGTGATCCACATGCAGCAGCGAATCCGGACGGAAGGTCGGGACGATCCGGCCGGGGCCCAGCGTGTCGCGGAGTTTCCGGTGGGCGGACAGGTCGGACAACGCCGAATCCGTGGTGGCAAGAATCTCGACATTGAAGCGGTCCAGAATGGAACGGGGTCGGAATGCCTCGGTCTGCAGCAACGCCGCGAGACGGTCGAATAGGGCATCGGCATTCTCCGCCGAAGGCTGCAGCGGTGTCTCAAAGACAACGGCGAGCTCGTGTTCGAGCCAATACCGCGTCGGGGTCCCGCGGAAGAGTTTCCAATTCTCACAAAAGCGGCGCCAGATCAGGCGGGCGTCCTGCTCCGCCATGACCGCTCCCTGGCGGTCCGTCACGCCCAGCTCGGCCGGTGTGTAGCCCTGCGACACCAGCATCCGGACGAGGTAATGGTCAGGGACCACCAGCAGCTCCGCCGGATTCCCGAAGTACTCGTTGTCCACGAACACTTCGGCCTCCACGTGCCCGTGCATGGACACGATGGGCAGGGCTTCGACGGCGGCGTAGAGCTCCCGGGCAATGCTCCGCGTTGCGGGGTCGGCAGGGAGGGCCCGGTCCGGGTCGATGGCCCAAGCGGTGGAGTCACTCATAAATTTGCCTCTCCTTTGAAACAAAATGCAACAAAATTCAACCGATGAATTAGCTACCAATATGCACTCGGGCCGTTCATAAAGCAACGAATCCCGCATATTCAGCGGGATTTTCTTGCGACGAAGGATGAAATCCAAAGTTTCTTCCACTTGCCTGTTGACATATCTATGAAAACGATTGCAGGATGTGACGAACCGCACAGTACGGCCAATCGACGAGTGTTAGGTGAAGTGCGCATGAAGGGGTCCATTACGGTCCGGGATGTGGCGAAGGCGCTCGGCGTCTCGGCATCGACGGTGTCACGGGCACTGTCCTCCTCGGACCTCGTCGCACCCCGCACCCGGCAGCAGATCGTGGACAAGGCGCGCGAGTTGGGTTACATCCCCAACAGCGCCGCCCGCGGGCTGGCAACCGGCCGGAAGGGAACCCTGGGGCTGGTGGTGCCGGACCTTGAGAACCCGTACTTCGCCTCCGTCACCAAGGGGGTCCAGGCCCGGGCCCTGGCTGCCGGCTACTCGGTCTTTGTCGCCGATTCCGATGAGGACAGCCACGTCGAGCGGGAACTGGTGGGCAAGCTCAAGCCACAAGTCGACGGGCTCATTCTGTGCTCCCCCCGGATGTCCGACACCGATCTGGCAGCCCTGCTGGGAGGTATCCCCGCCCTGCTGATCAACCGGCGGCTGGAGGGCTTACCAGACATCACCGTGAACGACCAGGAAATTGTCCGCCAGGCGCTGGAACACCTTCACGCCCTGGGCCACCGTAAGGTCGGCTACGCCGGCGGCCCCACCGGTTCCTGGTCAGACAAGCAGCGCCGCCTCGGGATCGAACAGGCGGTTCCGGGACTGGCCGGCCTGGAGGTCACCTCCCTCGGGTCTTTCGCTCCTGTCTTCGGCGGCGGACAGTCCGTGGCCGACCTCGCCGTCGCCGCCGGGCTCACCGCCGTCCTGGCGTACAACGACCTGATGGCGCTCGGCATTATTGCCCGCCTGCACGCCCGCGGCATCAACGTTCCGGACGAGCTGAGCGTGGTGGGCATTGACGATATCAACGCCGCAACGCTCATCTCGCCTGCGCTGACCACCGTCCGGGCACCCCTTCGCAAGCTGGGCAGCGCCGCCGTCGACCGGTTGGTCGAAAGCCTTGACCCCCGTTCGGTTCCCCGCGCCGCCGAAAATCTTCCGATCGAGATCGTCGTCCGGCAGTCCACAGCCGTAGTGCCCTCCGTCATCCGCGAGCGTCCGTCCGGCAACGTTGCCGGACGCAATGAAAGGAAATCCCATGCGAGCATCTAGAAGAGTCCAGTGGGCGGCAACCCTCGGCGTGGCCGGGTTGCTGGCCACCGGTTGCGGCGCCCCGGGGAGCGACAACGCAGCGGCCTCAACTCTGTCCGCCGGCAGTGTCCCGGAGAAGCCCTCCAAGGCGGTCACCCTAAACATCCTCGACGTCGCCGGCAACAAGCAGCTGACCGGCGCCATCTTCGACCAGTTCGCCAAGGACCACCCGGACATTATCTCGGCGGTCACCTGGGAAACCGCCGGCGCCCCGGACATGGCCGGCAAGGTGAAGGCCCAGCAGCAGGCCGGCAACCTGAAGATCGACCTGGTCCTGACCGGCACCGACGGCCTCGCGGCGGGCATCAGCGAGAGCCTGTTTGCCCCGCTGGCCAAGGACTACAAGGACCGGCTGAGCAACATGGCCAACTACCAGGAGCCCGCGGCGGCGATGCAGAAGCTCGCCCAGGACCAGGCCGTCGCCTTGACCTACTACCCCTCCGGCCCACTGCTGGAATACAACCCGGACAAAGTCCCCAACCCGCCCAGCACCGCCGAGGAGCTCCTGAGCTGGGCCAAGGACCACCCCGGCCGCTTCGGCTACGCCCGTCCGGCCAACTCCGGCCCCGGCCGCACCTTCCTCATGGGCCTGCCCTACATCCTCGGGGACTCCGACCCCAAGGACCCGGTGAACGGCTGGAGCAAAACCTGGGACTACCTCAAGCAGCTCAACCAAACCGTCACCTCCTACCCGACCGGCACGGGCGTAACCATGAACAACCTGAAGAACGGCACCTGGGACATGGCGATCACCACCACGGGCTGGGACATCAACCCCCGCGCTCTGGGCCAGGTGCCGGAAAACTTCAAGACGAAGGCGCTTAAGGGCTTCACCTGGGTCACGGACGCCCAGTACGCCGCGGTCCCCAAGGGCGTCTCCGCGGACAAGATGGCGGCGATCCTGCAGGTCCTGCAGTACGCGCTGACCCCGGAACAGCAGGCCAAGACGTTCGACTCCGGCTACTTCTACCCCGGCCCGGCCATCAAGGACGTCACCGTGGACCTCGCGCCGCAGGCCAGCAAGGACATCATCGCGAAGTTCGGCCGGCCCGAGTACGACGCGCTGATCAAGGACAACCCCAAGGCCACGCCGATCGACGCCGCCGCCCTCGTGAAGGCCTTTGACACCTGGGACACGCAGGTGGCAACCGGGAAGGTCGAGCAGAAGAAATGAGCATCCACGCCACGAGCTTTGAGACCCTCGAGCTCGAAAATGTGGCCCGGTCGTTCGGCGGCCAGAATGCGCTCCGGAACCTCAACCTCTCGATCCGCAGCGGTGAGTTCATTGCGCTCCTAGGCCCATCGGGCTGCGGCAAGTCAACGGCCTTGAACTGTCTGGCCGGGCTGCTGCCGCTGACCGGCGGACGCATCCTCATGGACGGCAAGCAGATCGACCGGCTGCCGCCCGAGAAGCGCGGCTTCGGCATGGTCTTCCAGAACTATGCGCTGTTCCCGCATCTCAGCGTGGAGAAGAACATCGCCTTCGGCTTGGAAATGCGCAAGGTGCCCAAGGCGGAAATTAAGAAGCGGGTGGCCGAGGCAATCGAACTGGTCCAACTCGGGCCGCACGCTACGAAACTTCCTGGCCAGATGTCCGGCGGCCAGCAGCAGCGCGTGGCGATCGCCCGCGCCGTCGTACTGCGGCCGCCGCTGGTGCTGATGGATGAGCCGCTATCCAATCTGGACGCGAAACTGCGCCTCGAGATGCGGACGGAGATCCGGCGCCTACACCAGTCCCTGGGCCTCACCACGCTCTACGTGACGCACGACCAGGAGGAAGCCCTGTCGCTGGCCGACCGGCTCGTGGTGCTGCGCCTCGGCGAGGTGCAGCAGGTCGGCACCCCGCAGGACCTCCACGAGCATCCGGTCAACTGGCACGTCGCGGACTTCATGGGCTACCGCAACCTCTTGGAGGGCGTCGTGGAGCGGGTGCACGGCGAGGCTGTCACGGTTTCGGTCCTCGGCACGAGCGTGACCGGTTCAGCGCAGGAGCCGCTTCGCGCCGGCGACGCGGTGAAGGTCGGGCTGCGCCCGGAGGACTTCGACATCGCACCGGCGGGAACCGCGCCCGCCGGCCTGGCCAGCATCGACGCTACCGTCGAGGTGGTCGAATACCAGGGCCGTGAATTCGCGGTTGAGGTCAGGTCCGACGCCGGGAGGCCCCTGCACGTGCGCACGGCGCGCCACGTGGAACCCGGGCAGCGGGTCACTCTGACCGCGACGCAGGACCGCGTCCTGGTGTTCCCGGCCGAGCTGGCCCCGGCGCCGGACCCCGCCCCCCAGCTTGAGGGGGCGGCGCTGTGACCATCACCGGACAGCGGCCGGGCCGGGTGAAGCAAGGGCCGGGCACCCGGCCGGCCCTCTCCCACCGGCTGGCCGAGCGCGGGATCGACAAGCTCCTGCTCCTGCTCCTGCCCGCCCTGCTGTTTTCACTGGTGCTGTTCGTCTATCCCTTCGTCTACGGCCTGGGCCTGTCGTTCCAGCCGAAGACGGGCGGACTCTTCGGGGCCTACGTGAAGTTCTTCACGGACCCGTCCGTCCGGGGCCTGGACTCGATCTGGGTGACACTGCAGCTGGCACTGCCGGCGGCCCTGCTGAACGTTCTGGTTTCGGTTCCGCTCGCGTACAAGATGCGCGGGAAGTTCCGCGGAAAACGCGCCCTGACCACCGTCCTGGTCATCCCGATCACGCTGGGCACCGTCCTCACCGCCGAGGGCCTGCTGAACTTCTTCGGTCAGCGCGGCTGGCTGAACCGCTTTCTCGGGGTCCTGGGCTTCGAACCCCTCCAGCTGGTCCAGAACTACTGGGGTGTGCTCTGGTCGCTGATCATCTCGGGTTTCCCCTTCGCGTTCCTGCTGATCCTGTCCTACCTGTCCGGCATTGACCCCTCGCTGGAAGCGGCGGCCCGTACCCTCGGCGCGGACTGGAAACAGCGCTTCCGCAGGATCACCCTCCCGCTGCTGGCACCAGGGCTGGCCATCACTTTCTGCCTGACCTTCGTCCTTGCCTTCAGCGTCTTCCCCTCGGCCATCCTCGTCGGCGACCCGTCCGGGTCCACCCGCGTCATCGCCTACGTGGCCTACAACGCCTGGGGCCAACAGTTCGATTACCCGCTCGCGTCCGCCGCAGCAATCGTGATGGGCGCCGTGGAACTGATCGTCATCGTCCTGGTGCTGATCTGGCGCTCCCGCATGTACAAAGGATCCACCGGAGGTAAGGGCTGATGAGTCTGGCGTTGAAACCCAAGTCCGATGCCGCACCGCGGCGCAGCAAACGGGCCGTGGCCGCGACCCCGGGCACCTTCCTGATCTGGGGCAGCATGGCCGTGTTCCTGCTGCTGCTGCTCGGCGTCGTCTCTTCCGTGGTGGTCAACTCCTTCGCAAAGGAATGGTTCGATACCTGGCTTCCTTCCGGCTACACCCCGGCCTGGTACGCCGACGCGTGGAAGGAGTACGACCTCGGCCAGGTCGTCGGCACCACGCTGACAGTCGCCGTCGCCGTCGTCGGCATCTCCGTCCTGATCGGGGCGCCGGCCTCCTACGTGCTGGCCCGGCGCAGCTTCCCCGGCAAGAACATCCTGATGCTTGTCTTCCTGCTGCCGATCATGATGCCGCCCATCACCTACGGCATCCCGTTGGCAACCCTGTTGACGTATTACCACCTGGCGCCCGGCCTGACCGGCGTGATCCTCGCCAACCTGGTCCCCTCCATCCCGTTCGTCATCCTGACCATGACGCCCTTCATCGAACAGATCAACCCGTCGATCGAGTCGGCAGCGCGGATGTGCGGCGCCAACATGC
>NZ_JBFRFD010000030.1:0-13326 GCF_052114645.1 Arthrobacter sp. 2YAF22_2 | reverse complement strand
CTTAGGCCCCGCGGCCAAACGGCGGCGCTCGGTCGCGCGGTCGCGCGGCCCGGCGGCGCGCGGCCCGCGGCGGCGCCCCGCGCTCAGTCCTCCGGGTCGCTGTCGATGCGCACGTAGTCCCGCGGCACCACCACCATGGGAACCGGCAGGGCGCGGAGCACCTTGTTGGCCGTACTCCCGAGGAAGAGCTTGTTCTTTTCCGCCAGCCGCGACGAACCGACGATCATGACTTCCCCGTCGTTCCACTCGAGGTCATCGATGGCCTCCTCGATGGTCCGGCCGTGTGCCACCTCGACGCTGACGTGATGTCCTTCGGGCAGGCGGCCGGCCGCGGCCTTGAGCACCGTGTTTGCGTGGATGTGCGCGGCATTGATGTTTTCGCCGCTGGCGCCCTCGGCGTCCAATTCGACCAGCGACACCAGCCGCAGCGGCACGCCGCGGCGTTCGGCGGCTCCGATCGCGACGTCGATTGCTGCTTCCGCTCCGGTGCGCTGCCCGACGGCGAGGGTCAGCCCGCTGACCGGTTCGGTCCGCCGGTAGCCGCGCGGCGCCAGGGCCACCGGCACCGGGGAGGCGTGCAGCAGCCCGTTGGCCACGCTGCCGACGCTGTAGCGCTTGAACAGCCCGTTGCGTGCCGCGCCCACCACGATCAGGCCGGCGCGGTATTCCTTCGCCGCGTCGATCAGGCCCCCGGCGAAGGAGTCCCCCTGGCGCACGTGGAACCTGGCTACGAGGCCCTCGGGAACCAGGGAAAGGCCCTGCCGTTCCGCGGTCCGCACGGACTGCTCCGCCACGCTGACGCGGTTTCCCTGCGGGTTGAGCGCGACGTATGGGGTCTTCCGGTCCACCACGTGGACCAGGTCCAGGTGGGCCCCCTGGGCGCGGGCCAGGGCCGAAGCCAGTGCGACGGCATCAGCGCCGCGGTCGTCGGGTGTGTAGCCAACTACGTATCGCATCGATGAACCCCTCATTGGGTCTGGGCAGAATCCAGCTTGGCTCCGGGGGCCCGGGCGACGTCGGCCGGCCTGCGTTCCTGCAGTGGTAGGAACGACTCTAGCCCAGCGGCCCCCGGAATAGCGCCGTTTAGGCGTTGGCGCGGATAGCCGCGGCCAGCACCTCGAGTCCGTCCAGCAGCAGCTCGTCGGTGATGACCAGCGGCGGCAGCAGCCGGATTACGTTGCCGTACGTGCCGCAGGTGAGGATGATGACGCCCTCCTTGAGGCAGGCCGCGGCGACTGCCTTGGTCAGCTCCGGGTTCGGTTCCTTGGAACCGGCCTGGACCAGTTCGACGGCGAGCATGGCGCCGCGGCCGCGGACGTCACCGATCACGGGCTGTGCGCTGGCGAGTTCGCGCAGCGTGCCGAGGGCGAGTTCCTCGATATGGCGGGCCCGGGCGTTGAGGTCGTACTGTTCCATCGATCCGATCGCGGCCAGCGCCGCGGCGCAGGCCACCGGGTTGCCGCCGTAGGTGCCGCCGAGGCCGCCGGGGTGGACGGCGTCGAGCAGTTCGGCGCGGCCGGTGATGGCGGAGAGCGGCATGCCGCCGGCGATTCCCTTGGCCATGGTGATGATGTCCGGGATGACGCCCTCGTGGTTCACGGCGAACCATTCGCCGGTGCGGCAGAAGCCGGACTGGACCTCGTCGGCGATGAAGACGATGCCCTTCTCCTTCGCCCACGCCGCGAGCGCCGGCAGGAAGCCCTCGGCCGGGACAATGAAGCCGCCCTCGCCCTGGATGGGTTCGATGATGATCGCGGCAACCTGCTCACCGCCGATCTGCTTTTCGATCATGGTGATGGCGCGCTGGGCGGCCTCGGCGCCGGTGATCGCCGGGTTTTCCTCGCGGAACGGGTAGCTCATCGGCATCCGGTAGACCTCGGGCGCGAACGGACCAAAGTTGGTCTTGTACGGCATCGCCTTGGCGGTCAGGGCCATGGTGAGGTTGGTGCGGCCGTGGTAGGCGTGGTCGAAGGCGACGACGGCGTCCCGGCCGGTGGCCAGGCGCGCCACCTTGACGGCGTTTTCGACGGCTTCGGCGCCGGAGTTGAACAAAACGGTGCGCTTCTCGTGGTCGCCAGGGGTGAGGCGGTTCAGCTGCTCGGCGACGGCCACATAGCCTTCGTAGGGCGTGACCATGAAGCAGGTGTGGGTGAAGTGCTCCACGGCTTCCTTCACAGCACCGACGACGGCGGGGTCCGAGGCACCCACGCTGGTGACGGCGATGCCGGCGCCGAGGTCGATGAAGGAGTTACCGTCGACGTCCTGGATGATGCCGCCGTCGGCGTCGGCGACGTAGACCGGGACGCTGGAGGCGACACCGGACGCGACGACGGCCTTGCGGCGCTCGGTCAGTGCAAGTGACTTGGGGCCCGGGAAGTCGGCCTGGACGCGGCGCTTCTGCTCCAGCCGGAAGATGATGTCGTTTGCTGTGGTGGTCATGGAAGGGCCTTTCTAAGTGTGGAGGGGGGACAGAGCCTGCGTTAGGCGTCGAGTGCGGACATGACGTGCTTGATGCGGGTGTAATCCTCGACGCCGTACATCGAGAGATCCTTGCCGTAGCCGGACTGTTTGAAGCCTCCGTGCGGCATCTCGGCGGTCAGCAGGATGTGCGTATTGATCCAGACGGCGCCAAAGTCGAGGTCGCGGCTGACCCGCATGGCCGTGCCGTGGTCAGTGGTCCAGACGCTGGAGGCGAGGGCGTAGTCGACGTCGTTGGCCAGTTCGATGGCCTCGGCCTCGGTGCTGAACTTCTGCACCGTGATGACGGGGCCGAAGGTTTCCTTCTGCACGATGTCATCGGTCTGCTTGGCGCCGGTGACAATGGTGGGCTCGAAGAAGAATCCCTTTTCCCCTGCGCGGTGGCCGCCGGTCTCGATCCTGCAGTTCGCCGGCAGGTGCTCGACGACGGAGGTGACTGCATTGAAGTGGTTGACGTTGTTCAGCGGGCCGAAGTAATTGTCTTCGTCGTTCTGCGAGCCCGTGTGCAGGGTCTTGGTGTGCTCCACCATGGCGGCAACGACGTCGTCGTGGACCTCGTCCTGGACCAGCACGCGGGTGATCGCGGTGCAGTCCTGGCCGGCGTTGAAGAAGGCGAATTCGGCGATGGCCGCGGCGCTCTTTTTGATGTCGGCGTCCTTGAAAACGATCGCGGGGGCCTTCCCGCCGAGTTCCAGGTGGGCGCGTTTGAGTCCCTTTGCGGCCCCGGAGGCGACGGCGATGCCTGCCCGCACGGAACCGGTGATGGAGACCAGGCCGGGGACCTTGTGCTCCACCATCAGGGCGCCGGTCTCGCCGGTGCCGAGGACGACGTTGAGGACGCCGGCCGGGAAGATCGCTCCGGCGAGGCGGGCCAGGACGAGGGTGGATTCCGGGGTGGTGTCCGAGGGCTTGAGCACGACGGTGTTGCCTGCGGCGAGGGCGGGCCCGATCTTCCAGATCGCCATCAGGAACGGGTAGTTCCAGGGTGCAACCTGCGCGACGACGCCGATCGGTTCCCGCCGGACGTAGGAGGTGTGGCCCTCGAAGTATTCCCCGGCGGACTTGCCCTCCATGATGCGGGCGGCACCGGCGAAGAAGCGCAGCTGGTCCGCACCCGCGGCGACTTCCTCGGAGGCGATCAGGGACCGGACCTGGCCGGTGTTCCGGTGCTGGGCCTCGACCAGTTCGTCGCTGTTGGCCTCAACGGCGTCCGCGAGCTTGAGCAGCATCAGCTGGCGCTGGCCGGGAGTCACGTGCTTCCAGTCGGCGAAGGCGTCCTTGGCGGCCGTCATGGCGGCGTCGACGTCGGCCTGGACCGAGATTGGCGACTTCGCCACGACGTCGCCGGTGGCGGGGTTGATGATGTCCAGCAATGCGGTGCCGGCGGGGGTGACGAACTCCCCGTTGATGAAGTTCTGCAAGGTTTGAACCACGGTGTACAACCTCTTTCGAGCTGGCCTGGCGATGGCAGGGATGGGAGATCTGCGGCTGCTCCGAGCCTATGCCAGCCCTGCACGACTGGGAATAGGCAGCTGCACACCGTAAACAAGGAAGTTTAGTGCGGTTGACCAGCACCCGGTTATCCTGATTCCATGGCAATTTCCCTCGCGGCCCTGCTTGGGGTCCCGTCCCTGCGGCTGACAAAAACCGGCGTCGCGGAGACCACCTGGCACTCGGATATCCGCTGGGTTGCGGTCACCGAGCAGGAGGACCCGCAGCGCTTCCTCAATGGCGGGGAACTGGTCCTGACCACCGGTATGCGGCTCAAGACGGCCCCCGATCAGCGCCGATTTGTCCGCCAGGTCCAGCGCGCCGGAGCCGTGGGCATCGGTTTCGGCGTCGGTCTCACGCACGATGCGGTGCCCCCGGCGTTGGTCGCCGAGGCCAACCGCTGGGGCCTTCCGGTGGTGTCGGTGCCTTACGAAACCCCGTTCATCGCGATCGGCAAGCTCGTGGCCGATGCCCAGTCCGCGGACCACTACGCCAAGCTGGAGCGCCTGATCGCCGGGCACCAGGTCCTGGCCCGGGCTCTGTTGACCGGCGGGGGCCTGGCCGAACTGCTCAAGCACCTGGGCTCCATGCTGCGCACCGACATAGTGCTTACGCAGTTCACTGCGCAGCTCTACAACAGCGCCACCGGCAGCCCCTCCCCCACGGCGGACGGCTGGGCCTCGTACCCGGTCCCGACCGGCCGCCGCGATGCCTGCACGCTGTGGATCCGGCACCCGTTCGAAGACTCGGGGATAGTCGGCTACGCGCAGAACCTGATCAGCGTCGAGCTCAACAACATGGTCAAGCAGCGGCAGTCACAGCGGGCACTGGCCGGGCAGGTCCTCGAGGACGTCATCCATGGCAYCCTGGAGCCCACCGAGGCCACCCGGCGGCTCGCCGGCATCGGCGTCAACAGCACCCGCAAAAACGTGGTCCTGCTGGCGGAATCGGCCGCCCACGCCGCCCAGTTGGCGAGTTCCTCGCTGCCGCAGCCGCTGAGGACGGCGGTGACCGCCGTCGTCGGCCGGGACCTGGTGGCGGTGGTGCACGACGACGGCAGCGGCGCCGCCGCCCTGGCCCGGGGCCTCAGCGACCACCTCGCCGAGGCCGGAATCCACGCCACGATCGGCATCGGCGGGGCGTACACAAAGCCGAATGGACTGCGCTGGAGCTACTTCGAGGCCCGCGATGCGGCGAGCCACGGTCTGCCGGTCAACGAGCCGGAACGGCTGAGCCTGACCTCGCTGCTGCTCGCCAGCGAGGACGTTCCGCTGGCGGACATGGCGAACGAGTCACTGAACCCGTTGCGCCAGTTCGACGCCGCGCATGGCGCCGGCCTGATGGCCACACTGGAGAGCTACCTGGGCAACAACGGCTCGGTCGCTGCCGTCGCCGAGGAGCTCACGCTGCACCGGAATACCGTCCGCTACCGGCTGGCGCAGATCACCGAATTGACCGGATACGACGCGGCGCAAACCGCGGACCGGGTGCAGCTGTGGCTGGCGCTGGCCGTGCAGCGGCTCGGCGCCCGCCACCCCCGCTGACACAGCACACCGACTGTCCCCGCGCTGCGTTCCGGGCGTTGTCTCTTTCGGAGATCTTCGCCACCGCAGCTTGGGTTCCAAACATCAAACGTCTAACCTTTGGAGATGGCCAGCAGCACGGCGCTTCCCGCCCTTCCCCAGACAGCCCCACCCGGCACCGGCCGCCCGCGCGGCGTAATCGTGGCGGGCGTCGTGGCGATCGTGCTGATCGGCCTCAACCTGCGCGCCGGCATCAGCGGGGCCTCCGCGCTGTTCCACGACCTGCAGCAGGTTCTTGGGTACGGGCCATTTGTCGCTGCCATCGTTCCATCGATTCCCACGCTCTGCTTCGCCGTTGCCGGGGCCGCCACGTCCTGGCTGACCAGACGTCTCGGCGTGGAAAAGGCGATCCTGCTCTCCCTTGTTATGCTCGCCGGCGGCCTGCTGCTCCGCGGCGTGCCCTCGACCGGGATGCTGGTTGCGGGCACTGTGGTCGGGATGTCCGGGCTGGCCGTGTGCAACGTCGCCATGCCGTCCTTCATCCGCGAGTATTTCGCCGACCGGACCTCCCTCATGACGGGCCTTTACACGATGACGATGACCAGCGGAGCCACCGTCATTTCCGTCCTGATCGTTCCGATGGCACAGCAGCTCGGTTCGCCCTCCGCCGGACTGGGGGCGATCGGCATTCTGGCTCTCACCGCCTGCCTGGGCTTTTTGCCGATAGCGCTGCACGCGCACCGTCACGCGCCCGCGCGGAAGGCCACGCATGTCTCACCATGGCCGCTGCTGCGGACCCGCACGGGGATCATGATCACCGCCGGCTTCACCCTGCAGGCCCTCCTCGCCTACTCCGTGCTGAGCTGGTTTCCGTACATGCTGGCCACGGAGGGGGTCAGTGCCTCCCAAAGCGGGCTGATGTTCGGGCTGATGCAGCTCGTTTCGGTCCCGGCCGGAATGACGCTCATCGCGATCGGAGCCCGCCCCCGGATGTTGCGCCCTGCTTTCTACCTGGCCTCCGCGGCCACTTTGCTGGGCGTCGGCGGCATGCTGCTGCTGCCGGCCGGGATGGCACCCTTGACCGCGGTCCTCCTCGGCGTCGGACTGGGCATCTTCCCGCTGATCATGGTGATGATCAGCCGGGCCGGCCGGAACACCGCCGAGACCACCGCCCTGTCCACCGTCGCCCAGTCGGCGGGGTACCTGCTGGCGACCATCGGACCGTTCGGCATGGGTCTGCTGCACGGCGCCACGGGCAGCTGGACCCTGCCGCTGGTCCTGCTGCTGGCCGTGGCGGCGGGCCAGGTTGTCGTGGGGCACCTGCTGACGGTCCGGATAACCAAGCCGCGGGCCGCCGGCGGCCGGCCCGTGGGGCCGCCGCTGGGAGGGGTGCAGCGATGACGTTGACCCCTTCACCCCGGCCTCCCCTGGTGGAGGAGATCACCGCCAAACTCCGCGACTCCATCCACTCGGGCGAGTGGCAGCTGCAACAGCGCATTCCCGCCGAACCGGAACTAATGGCGGCACTGGGCGTCTCCCGTGGCACCTTGCGGGAGGCCATCAAGGCCCTGGCGCACAGCGGCATGCTGGAGGTCCGCCGCGGGGACGGCACCTACGTCCGCGCCACCAGCGAAATCTCTGGCGCCGCGCAGCGCATGTACCGTGACCACTCCCAGATGCACATTTTGGAGGTGCGTGTGGGGCTGGACACCCAGGCCGCCCGGCTCGCGGCCCGCCACGCCTCGGACGACGACGTCGCGGCGCTGCGGGAACTGCTCGAAGTCCGCCGCCGCACGTGGCTGGCAGGGGACTTCGCCGGCTGGGCGCAGGCTGACTGGAACTTCCATGTCATGGTGGCGCAGGCCTCGGGCAACCCGCTCCTGCACGAGCTGTACGTCAGCTTCGGCGGAGTGTTTCACAGCGACCTGCTCCGCCAGCAGCGCCGGGGCGGCTTCGATGGCCTTCCACACCCAGGCCACGGCGGGCTGGTGGACGCCATCGCTGCCCGCGACGCGGACGCCGCGGTCGAAAGCGTCCACCGCAACCTGAACTCCTGTGCGGAATGGATCGGGCGGGTCTAACGAGCGAGACCCTTGAAGACGTTCTTGGGCCGCTGCATTTCGCCGTGCTTGGCGCCCAGGACGATCACCCAACCGGCGAACACCGGGATGGTCCACTGCAGGATTTTCAACTGCTGCTGGGCGGACTGGAGCTCCTGCGAGGCACCGTGCCTGGGCTCGGTGGCTCCGGCAGCGCCCTCGTCGGCGAGCTTGTCCACCTTCGCGCCCTGCAGGCCCGCATAAAGTGTCACGGCCGCGCCGGCCAGGGTGACAACGGACTTGTAGATGCTCAGCCGGGTCACGCCGTCCTGCTTGGCCATCCGGTCCTTGTTCTCCCAGATGATGGCCAGGCCGGAGAGAAGGTGCGCGCCGAAGGCCGCCGTTTGGTACGGGGCCCACTTCTTCCAGCCGAGGCTGGAGAGCCGGGTCCGCTCGGCGGGATCTTTGGCCTCCGCCGTCGCACCGTTCAGCCCGATCGCGCCCATCAGCGAACCGCCGAACCACGCGCCCGCGGTCAAGTCGTGAATGGATCGGGCAACAAGATTTCCTGCCATGGTGAGCGTCCTATCGTGAGTTTGCGAATACGGAACGGCACAGCCCCACAGGGAGTCCGCACCCGGATATAGTAAGCACACTTAGCAACAGGATGGTAGCCCTGCTTTACGGGGGCCTCGTCCTGAAGGGGCCGCCCGGCATGCGGGTAGGCTCGTGGGCATGGAAGGACACCGTTGAGCGGAAACCCATCCGGCGGACGTGCGGGGGCGGCCCCTGAGACCATCCTCGGCGAGGCCGCCGATGCCGCGGAAGCCGCGTCCAACAGCAAGCCGCTCGACGTCGCCGCGCGTTGGGGATTCGCCGTGATGGCCCTGCTCCACGTCGTGATCGGGGCCATCGTCGTCGCACTGGTGCTGGGCGCACCGGGCAAGGCCGAGCCCACCGGTGCGATCGAGCAGCTCGCTGCCAACCCCTGGGGCCCGGCGGTGATGTGGTCGGGCTGCATCGGCTGCGCCGGGCTCGCGCTCTGGCAGCTGAGCGAGGCGACCTTGCGGGCCCGCCACCTGCCACGCAGCGAAGGGCTGGGCAAGCTGGTTTCCTCCGGCTTCCTGGCGGTTGCCTACGGCGGCGTCGGGTACACCTTCGGCAGCTTCGCCGTCGGGGTCAGCAGCGATTCGAGCGACTCCACCGCCGCGTTCAGCCGGTCACTGATGGACCGGCCGCTCGGCGCCCCGCTGTTGACCGCCTTGGGGCTGACAGTCGCCGGGATTGGCGTCTACTTCGTGGTGAAGGGACTGGGCAAGAAGTTCAAGGAGGAACTGCGGCACTTCGAGGGAACGCACCGCGGCCACCTCGTCAGCGCCCTGGGCGTGACCGGCCATGTGGCCAAGGGGCTCGCACTGGTCCTCACCGGCTTGCTGTTCGTGGTGGCCGCGGCCACCAACGATCCCGGTTCGTCCACCGGGCTGGACGGCAGCCTCAAGGCGCTGCTGCACCACCCGTTTGGTCCGTACCTGCTTCTGCCCATCGGCGCAGGCTTCATCGCGTACGGCGTCTTCGCCCTGATCCGCGCGCGGTTCGGGCGGATGTAGCGCCGCCGTCGGTCCTTGTTGTCGAGCGGTCCGGGCGATATCGTGTGAGCTAGCTTCCGAACCGCGTTTCCTGCCTTTCAGGTAGGTCAGTTCGACCCCCGGCGGGCGGGTTCTTCAAGGTAAGGCCATGAGCTACGTCCCAGTCAGCAGGCGCACAGTCCGGCGCCACCGCGAATCCGAACGGGCCACGAGGCGCTTGGTAATCGGTCTGTCCGCCGCGGCAGCGGTGGCGTGGCTCCTCTCGGTCACGATGTCCACCGCGGTCCACGTCGGCGGCACCCCGTACAACATTGCGGTTGTCCTGCATGTCCTCTCCCTCGTCGCAGCGTTCGGCGCCATTATCCTGGTGGACTGGCACGGATTCCTGTGGCTCATCGGCCGCCGCAAACTGGCAGAAATCATCAGGCTCGACGGCGCCGCCACCCCGCTGATCTGGGGCGGCCTCCTCGGGATGCTGGCCACCGGGGCCTTCCTCAGCCCGCATTTGTACAACCCGATGACGGACGTGAAGCTGGCCGCGGTTCTTGCGCTGAGCCTGAACGGCATCATGCTGATCCCGCTCATGCGCCGGCTCGCCCACCTGCCGCCGGATTCTTCGTTTTGGGCCCTCAGCGTCGGGCAGCGGACCCATCTGCTGTTGAGCCTGACCATCTCACAGGCGTGCTGGTGGACGGCGATCATCATCGGCTTCATCAATGCCGAGTTCTGAACCTTCCGCCTGCGGCCGCTCCGGCTACCCCAGCGGGACGACCGCGCCTTCCTGGTAGAGCAGCGCCCGGATCTCCGATTCGGCCGAGTCCAGCCGCTTCGGGTCGATTGTCTCCCCCGCCGCGAAGTGGTCCAGCAGCCGCGGATCCACGTAACTCTTGCGGGCGATCGACGGCGTGTTCCCCAGCACCGCCGCAGCGTCCACCATCGCGCGGCTCACCGCGCGCTTCCGGGCCGAGACCTTCGGCTGCGGCCCGCTCCGGGCCAGGCTCACGGCTGCTGCCACCGTCCCGCGCAGAGTGCGGAAATCCTTGGCGGTGAAGTCCCCGCCGGTGCGTTCTTTCACGTAGTCGTTAATCTCGGCGCTCGTGACCGGGTGCCAGCTGCGGCCGTTCTTGTAGGCGAGCAGGCGGGCGTTTCCACCGCGGCGCTTGAGTGAGCGGACGACGGCGGCGAGGTCGGCGTCGTCAATCCTGGAGTCCCAGGTCTTGCCGCTCTTGGCCGGGAAGCTGAGCCGGAGCTCGTCCTTGCGCACCTTCACGTGGGCGCAGAGCAGGGTGGCCAGGCCGTGGCTGCCGTTCTCGTTGGTGTACCGCTCGGAGCCGACGCGCAGCGAGCCGCTGTCCAGCATCCTGAAGGCGGCCGCCAGCACGCGCTCCCGGGTGAGCCCATCCGAGCGCAGGTCCATGGTTACCAGCCGGCGCGCGGCGGCCAGGGTTTCCGCGAGCTGAAGGGAACGGTCAAACTTCACCCGGTCCTTCCGCTCCCGCCAGCCCGGGTGGTAAATGTACTGGCGCCGGCCGACGGCGTCGAGCCCGGTGGCCTGGATGTGCCCGTTCTCGTAAGGCGCGATCCAGACGTCGGTCCACGCCGGCGGGATGCCGATGCCCTCCAGCCGGTCCCGGATCGGCCCGGGCGGCACGGTGGACCCGTCCAGGTCCTTGTAGCTGAACCCGGTCCCGGCGGGGACCCGGCGGTAACCGCGGCCGGACGCGTTGCTGTGGCGAAGCCTCATCGGCCGGTCCCTGGGTGTCTGGTGTCCATGACGGTAAGCCTACTGACTACGGATCATGGAAACACCGAGCAACGCGGGGGCTCAGACCTCCGCGGCCACCCCGCCGCGGGAGATTTCCACCATGTCCTCGCGCGGGACAACCTTGACGCGTTCGCGCTGGACAGCGACGCCGTGCGACTCCCCTGCCGTGCTCGCCTTCTCGCCGAGCGATCGTTCGTGCGCGTCCAGGGCCAGCCAGCCCTCCCAGCTGGTGGACTTCACGCCGCGGTTCTCCAGCAGCTCGACGATCACCTCGGGGGCGGGTGCCGCTGCCGGCGGCAGAGCCTGACGGTCCTCCAGCAGGTAGGTCACGGTCTCCAGGGCGTCACCCTTGGTATGGCCGATCAGGCCGACGGGGCCGCGCTTGATCCAGCCGGTGGCGTAGATCCCGGGCAGGTGGGCGCCGGAGGCATCCAGGACGCGGCCGCCGTCGTTCGGGACGACGCCCTTGCTGTGGTCGAACTCGACCTCGGGCAGGGCAGAGCCGAAGTAGCCGATGGCACGGTAAACGGCCTGGACCGGGTAGTCGACGAACTCGCCGGTGCCGCGGGCGTTCCCGTCGCCGTCCAGTTCGTTGCGCTCGAACTTGATGCCGGCGACCTTGCTGGGGTGGGCGGCGTCGTCGTAAATCTCGACCGGGCTGTGCAGGAAGTGCAGGTGCAGGCGGCGGGACGCCGTGAGCTCGGAGAGATCCTCGGGCTGCTCGGCGATCCAGTTGGTGAGCGTGCCCACCATCGTCTTGGTCTGGTTGTTGCTCTGGATCTGGCGGTCCGATTCGGCGTCGAACTCGAAGTCCTCGGGGTAGAGGACGATGTCGACGTCCTTGGAGTGCGACAGTTCGCGCAGTTCCAGCGGCGTGAACTTCACTTGGGCCGGGCCGCGGCGGCCGAAGACGTGGACGTCGGTGACCGGGGAATTCTTCAGGGCCCGGTAGACGTTGTCCGGAATCTCGGAGACGAGGAGGTCGTCGGCGTGCTTGGAGAGCATCCGGGCGACGTCGAGGGCGACGTTGCCGTTGCCGATCACCGCGACCTCTTTGGCCTCCAGCGGCCAGTCACGGGAAACGTCAGGGTGGCCGTCGTACCAGGAGACGAAGTCGGCSCCGCCGTAGGAGCCCTCGAGCTCGACGCCGGGGATGTTCAGGTCGGCGTCCTTGATGGCGCCGGTGGCAAAGATGACGGCGTCGTAGTGGGTGCGGAGGTCCGCGAGGGTGAGGTCGGTGCCGTAGTCCACGTTGCCGAAGAAGCGGATGTCGCCGCGGTCCAGGACCTTGTGCAGGGCGTTGACGATGCCTTTGATGCGGGGGTGGTCCGGGGCCACGCCGTAGCGGATCAGGCCGTAGGGCGCCGGGTAGCGGTCGAACAGGTCGATGCTGACGGTCAGTTCGCCGCTCTTGACGGGCTCGCTCTTGGTCAGGATGTCCGCGGCGTAGACGCCGGCGGGGCCGGATCCGACGACGGCGACGCGCAGCGGACGGGCGGCGGTTCCTACGGGGGTGTTCGTTGACACGGCTGTGTTCCTTTGGTTCGTTCCGTCCCAACTGACTCGCAGTTGTTGTCGTTATGAGGGCTCAAAACGACAACAACTGCGAGCTAGTTGGGTAGTGCGGGTGAAACTAACGGGCGGCGACGCGCGGGGCGTTCGGGGAGGTGGTGCTGTAGTCCGCGGTCTTGAAGTGCGACGGCGCGAACGGGCTGACGCGGACCACGTCGCCGATCACGATCACGGCAGGATTCGCGACGCCTGCGGCCTCCGCCTGGTCCGCGATGGTCCCGAGCGTACCGATGGTCACCCGCTGGTTCGGCAGGTATCCATTCTCTACGATGCCAACAGGCGTCCCGGCTGGCAAACCGGCGCGTCCCAGCGAGGCCGCGGATTCGCGGAGTTGGCCCACGCCCATGAGCAGGATCACGGTATGGTCGGCGCGGGCCGGGACCTCGGATAGCTCTTCGTGCCCGGTGACCACGCTGAAGCCCTTGGCCAGGCCGCGGTGCGTGACCGGGATCCCGGCGGCGGCCGGGACGGAGATCGCCGACGTCACGCCGGGCACCACTTCGACCTCGATGCCGTTTTGCCGGCAGAACTCGGCTTCCTCGCCGCCGCGGCCGAGGACGTACGGGTCGCCGCCCTTGAGGCGGACCACGCGATGGCCGGCCAGTGCTTCCTCCACCAGGATCCGGTTGATCCCCTCCTGCGGCACGGGGTGGTGGCCTGGGGTTTTGCCCACCTCGATCACCCGGACATCGGCGGCCAGCTCGCCCAGCAGTTCACGCGGGCCGAGCCGGTCCGCGACGACGACGTCGGCTTGGCCCAGGAGCCGCCGACCGCGGACGGTGATGAGCCCGACAGCGCCGGGCCCGCCGCCCACGAGCGCCACGGAACCGGTCCCGGCGGGTGCCCCCGGGCCCGACACTCGGTGCCGGCGC
>NZ_JBFRFD010000029.1:0-13556 GCF_052114645.1 Arthrobacter sp. 2YAF22_2 | reverse complement strand
GAGACAAGTCTCACAGCGGAAGTACATCCGCCATATGGCATATTTGATGAATGGCAGAATTCAAGCAGTCCACCAAGCTTCATAATGTCCTCTACGACATCCGTGGACCGATTCTTCAGGCCGCCCAGCAGATGGAGGCGGAGGGTCACCGGATCCTCAAACTGAACATCGGAAACCCGGCCCCGTTTGGCTTTGAAGCGCCGGACGCCATTCTGGTGGACATGATCCGCCACCTGCCGCACGCCCAGGGCTACAGCGATTCCCGGGGTATTTTTTCCGCCCGCACCGCAGTCTCGCAGTATTACCAGACCCGCGGGATCCAGAACATCCACGTCGATGACATCTACCTCGGCAACGGGGTCAGTGAGCTCATCACGATGTCGTTGATGGCGTTGCTGGACGACGGCGACGAGGTCCTGATCCCCACTCCGGACTACCCGCTTTGGACGGCCTCCGTGGCCCTGGCCGGCGGCCGTCCGGTGCACTATCTTTGCGACGAGGACTCCGGCTGGCAGCCTGACCTTGAGGACCTGGAAGCGAAGATCACGCCGCGCACCAAGGGCATCGTAGTGATCAACCCCAACAACCCCACCGGTGCCGTCTATCCGGAGGAAACACTCAAGAAAATGGTGGCCCTGGCCGCGAAGCACGGGCTGGTGCTGTTCGCCGACGAGATCTACGAAAAAATCCTCTATGAGGATGCTGTGCATGTGAACATGGCCGGCCTCACCGGCGACGACGTGCTGTGCCTGACCTTCAGCGGACTTTCCAAGGCTTACCGGGTTTGCGGTTTCCGGGCCGGGTGGATGGCCATCTCGGGTCCGAAGAAGGACGCCGGGGACTACCTCGAGGGCATCAATCTGCTGGCCAACATGCGGTTGTGCGCCAACGTCCCCGCCCAACACGCCATCCAGACCGCCCTCGGCGGCTACCAGAGCATCAACGACCTGATCCTCCCGGGCGGGCGGCTGCTGGAGCAGCGGAACAAGGCTTATGACATGCTCAACGCCATCCCGGGGGTCAGCACGCAGCAGGCCCGGGGGGCGATGTACCTGTTCCCGCGGCTGGACCCCGAGGTGTACCACATCCGCGACGACGAGAAGTTTGTGCTGGATCTGCTGCGCCAGCAGAAGATCCTTGTCTCCCACGGCCGCGCGTTCAACTGGGTGCGCCCGGACCACTTCCGGATGGTGACCCTGCCGAACGTCAAGGACCTGGAAGAGGCCATCAACCGTATGGGGGACTTCCTGAGCCGGTACCAAGGCAACTAGCCTGAGCTCAGCAGCGCGGCGCGGGCAGTTGTCCGGCGGTCCGAACGGCGGCTGCCCGAACCGGAAAGAGGCTTGCAATGGCAGACGTCGTGAGATTCAAGGAGCACCCCTCTGACACGCTGAGGGTGGGCAAAGGCTTCAAACTCAAGGACACGGACCCGGACGCCACACCGGGGTACCCGGGGGACAAGAACGACGGCGAGGTGCTGCTCGCCGATCTGGACGACAACCTCGCCATGCTCCAGGAGCAGCTTTTCGCCGAATCTCGCTTCGGCGGCACCAAGCGGATCCTGCTGATCCTCCAGGCCATGGATACGGCAGGGAAAGGCGGGATCGTTACGCACGTGATGGGCGCCATGAACCCGCATGGCGTCCAGATGAAATCCTTCAAGGCACCCACCCCGGAAGAGAAGTCCTACGACTTCCTGTGGCGGATCGAGAAGGAAGTCCCGGCCGCCGGCATGGTGGGCGTCTTTGACCGGTCCCATTACGAGGACGTCCTCATCCACCGCGTCCACCGCTGGGCTGATCCGAAGGAACTCGAACGCCGGTACGAAGCGATCAACGAATTCGAGGCACGGCAGACGGCTTCCGGCACCAAGATCGTCAAGGTCATGCTCCACATCAGCCGGGACGAGCAGAAAGACCGGCTGCTGGCCCGGCTGGATGAGCCCGCCAAGCTCTGGAAATACAGCAGCAATGACCTGAAGGAACGCGCGTTCTGGACCGACTATATGGACGCCTACCAAAAGGCATTCGAGAAGACGGACACCGAGGCCGCCCCGTGGCACGTGGTCCCGGCCAACAAGAAATGGTACGCGCGGATCGCTGTCCAGCAGCTGCTGCTCGACGCGCTGCAAGGGCTCAAGCTGGAGTGGCCGGTTCCGGGCCTGGACGTCGCGATGGAACGGGAACTGGTCCAACGCTCCTGACCGGCCGGCGCCGGCTAGCCTTCCTGGGCGGCCTGGTCACGCGCCGCGGCCAGGCGTTTGCGGGCCCCTTCGAGCCACTGCTCGCAGCGCTTGGCGAGGGCCTCTCCCCGTTCCCACAGGGCGAGGGAGTCCTCAAGGCTGACGCCGCCGGCCTCGAGCTTGCCCACCACACCGACGAGCTGTTCGCGGGCCTCCTCGTAGCTCAGTCCGTCAATGTCTGTGCTCGGCTTGGCGGTTGCCGCGTTCTCTGCTGCCATGTTGGTTCTCCTTGTCTGAATCCCGGCGGGTACCCGTCATTGCGGGCCGGGAAGTCTGATTTCTCTTATTCTCGGGGCGGAATGCTCAGTTTTCGACGGGCTCCTGGCCGCCGGTGGACTGGGCCRTGAACCCGCCGCCGGCCACGCGGACCGCCAAGGAGGTGCCGGCCGGCACCTGGTCCGGGTGCCGCACCACCTTGTGATGCGCCAGGCCCGGGACCCCGTCGTCGAGTTGGACGACGGCGTAACCGCGGTCCAGCGTTTTTTGCGGCGACAGGGCCCGCACCTGTGCCTTGAGGTGGACCAGCTGGTCGGTTGCCCGGACGACGGCGGTGGTGACCGCGGCCCGGGACCGTCCTTTGAGCCGTTCGACGTCGTCGTGCCGGACACTGACCATGACCTCAGGGGACGCTAGCACGGGACGGGAGCGAAGCGAGGCGAGGCGGTCCGATTCCCGCTCCACCAGCCGGGTCACGCCGCGGCGAAGCTGGTCGCGGGCCTGACGGACCCTGGTGAGTTCCTCGACGACGTCGGGGACGATCCGCTTCGCCGCGTCGGTGGGCGTCGAAGCGCGCAGGTCGGCGACGTCGTCGAGGATGGGGCGGTCCGCTTCGTGGCCGATCGCGCTGACGACCGGCGTGGTGGCGGCAGCCACGGCCCGGATGAGTTCCTCGCTGCTGAACGGGAGCAGGTCTTCCAGTGCGCCGCCGCCGCGGGCGATGACGATGACGTCCACCTCCGGATGGGCATCCAGTTCCCGCAACGCGCCGAGGACCTGGGCCACCGCGGTGTTGCCTTGGACGGCCACTTCGCGGATTTCGAATTCGACGGCGGGCCAGCGCAGGGCCGCGTTGCGGAGCACGTCCTTCTTGGCATCGGAATCGCGGCCGGTGATCAGTCCGATCCGGTGGGGGAGGAGCGGCAGGCGCTTCTTGCGTGAATCGGCGAAGAGCCCCTCCGCCGCGAGTGCCTGGCGCAGCCGTTCAATCCGGGCCAGTAGGTCGCCGAGCCCGACCGGCCGGATATCCTTGACCGACATGTTCAGCCGGCCCGTCTTTAGCCAGAACTCGGCCTTGAGCAGCGCGACGACCCGGGAGCCGCGCTCCAGCGGCAGTGCCTGCCGGTCCAGGACGCTGGTCCAGACCGACGCCGGGAGGGAGATCTCGGCGTCGATGTCCCGGAGCGTGAGGTAGGCGTTGGTGCCGCGCCGGTTGAGCTCGATGACCTGGCCTTCGACCCAGGCCGCGGGGGCGCGGTCGATGTACGTTTTCAGGTTTTGCGAGAGCAGCTGCAACGGCCAAGGGTTGTCCGGGCTGGTGCCCGCAGCGGTGGCCGGCAGGGTGCTGGCTGCGACAGTCTCTTCAGACATGCCGACAGCCGCCGGGGGAGTGGGCCTGGTGCATGTGCGTGGAGTCCTTTTGACGGGGCCTGACGGAGTCTGGCGGAGACGGGGATCTGCTTCAACTCTATCCATAGCTATACCTGCAGGGCCGGACGTTTTGGGCGCCCCCCGTTTTTAGCTTGGCCGCAGCGCCCCCGTAGGATGGCACTACTCCCAACCTCCTAGGAGACTTTCGTGCGCACTTTTGTCTCAGCCATTGCCGTGCTGATCGGCCTTGCCCTGGCGGCCGTCGCCGTCCCGGCCATGTGGGTGGACCGCAACATTGTCCAGGAGGACGGATTCGTCGCACTCACCGCGCCGCTCGGCAAGGACCCCGCCTTCCAGCAGCGGCTGGCTTCGGCCGCCGTGAACGGGATTGGCTTCGGCGGCAAGCAGCTTCCCGATGCCCTCGCCGCGGTGGTCAAGCCGATCCTGGACGACGCCGCGCAGTCCATGACCGCCATGCCCGGTTACTCGGACGCCTGGGCCGAGACCCTGCGCAGGAGCCACCGGCTAAGCTTCGCGGACCCCCGCACCCTTCCTCCGGAGGTGAACGGCACCACCTCCCTGACCCTGGATGTCGCACCCTTGGTGGGGCTGGTGGTCGCCAGGGTTTCGGCGGCATCGCCAGTGCCGCTGAAGGCGCCGGACCAGGTCCGGATCGGCATCGGGCAATCGAACCAGCGCCAGCTGATTGAACGTGTTTCGGCATACGCCCCGATGGGTTCCGCCGTGGCTGTGGGTGCGGGGATCGCCTTCATCCTGGCCTTCGTCGCGGCTCGGCGGAAGTGGACGGTCCTCGTCGGGACCGGGATCGGCGCCCTCGTCCTGGCAGCGACCTGGAAGTTCGGTGCGGATGCAGCGGGCCGGCTGGTCCTGGGGGCCGGCAGCGGCAACGACGTGGCAGAGATCTTCAAGCGCGAATTCGTGGCCGCCTCCACGGCAGGCTTCGGGCAGTGGATTGTTGTGGCGCTGGTGGCAGGAGCGGTCCTGCTGGTTGTTGGGATCGTGCTCCGCGTCGTCACCGGCCGCCGGCCGGCGCCAAATGTCCGGCGATAGCGAACACCGGTAGCATTGGGGGCATGACCTCCACCGCTGTTTCCATTCCGATGCCCTCCGTTCCGCGACGTCGTCGAACGCCGGAAGAGGTGCTGGCGGCGGCACCCGTGACAGGTCCCAAGAAGGTGCTCCTGGCCGCGCCGCGCGGCTATTGCGCCGGCGTGGACCGCGCCGTGATCGCGGTGGAAAAAGCACTGGAACACTACGGGCCGCCCGTCTACGTCCGCAAGCAGATCGTCCACAACGTCCACGTCGTGAGCTCCTTGGAGGAAAAGGGTGCGATCTTCGTTGACGAGACCGATGAGGTTCCCGAGGGCGCCCTCGTGATCTTCTCCGCACACGGCGTCTCGCCGGCGGTCGTTCAGTCCGCCGAGGACCGCGGCCTGCGGACCATCGACGCGACCTGCCCGCTGGTCACGAAGGTGCACCGTGAGGCGGTCCGCTTCGCGAAGGACGACTTCGACATCCTGCTGATCGGCCACGACGGCCACGAGGAAGTCGAAGGGACCGCCGGTGAGGCGCCCGAGCACATCCAGATCATCAACGGCCCGCACGAGGTGGACAAGGTGACGGTCCGGGACCCGGAGAAAGTCATCTGGCTCTCCCAGACCACCCTGAGCGTGGATGAAACCATGGAGACGGTACGCCTCCTGAAGGAGCGATTCCCCACCCTGCAGGATCCGCCCAGCGATGACATCTGCTACGCCACCACCAACCGCCAGGTGGCCATCAAGAAAATCTCGCCGCAGGCCGATCTGGTGATTGTGGTGGGTTCGGCCAACTCCTCGAACTCGGTGCGCCTCGTCGAGGTCGCGCTGGAATACGGGGCCAAGGCCTCCTACCGGGTGGACTTCGCCAATGAGGTGGACGAGGCCTGGTTCGAAGGCGTCGCCACCGTCGGCGTGACATCGGGCGCTTCCGTGCCGGAGGTCCTGGTCAAGGACGTGCTCCGGCTCCTCGCCGACTACGGCTATGGCTCCGTCGAGGAAGTTGTCACGGCGGAGGAGGACCTGCTGTTCTCCCTGCCGAAGGAACTTCGGGCCACCCTGAAGCAGGCCGGGGACGTGTCCCGGGCCCTGGGCGGCCGCGGCGCCCGCCCCGCCAATCAGGCCTAGGCGGCACTAGGCGGCAGACTCCTCCCCGGGGTCTTCTGCGTCGCCGTCACCGTCAGCGTCGGCGTCCCGGGAGCCGTTGGCCTGCTGTAGTTCCGGTGCGGCCACCGAACGCGGCGTTGCCTCGACGGTGATGGGAGTCGCCAGTCCGGACGCGTCCATGGCGTTCAGTTTCCGGGCCGTGGGGAGCACCCGTGCTTCGAGCGTGCCGACCAGCGAGTTGTAGCGGTCCACCGAGGTCTTGAGCGATGAGCCAAGCTTGGAGACGTTGTCGCCGAGGGTTCCCATCCGCTCATACAGTTGCTGGGCAAGTTCGAACAGCTCCCGCGCACTGTCGGTCAGCACGTCCTGCCGCCACGTGAACGCCACGGACTTTAGCACCGCCAGCAGCGTCCCCGGCGAGGCGAGGACGACATTCCTCGACAGCGCGTAGTCCAGCAGGGCTGGATCCGCTGTGAGGGCGGCTGCCAGGATCGACTCCGCGGGCAGGAAGCAGACCACCAGCTCGGGAGCGTTCCCCGGGATGTCCCAGTACCRCTTGTTGCTCAGCGCGTCGACGTGCGCCTTCAGGGCCTTCGCGTGGCCGGCGAGCAGGGACTGCTGGCTGTGCTGGGAACCCTGGCCGGTGGAGCGGCCGCCCGCGGCGGTGCCTAGTTCCTGCGCCTCAAGGTAGGCCGACAGCGGCACCTTGGCGTCTACCACCAGCTGCTTTCCGCCGGGGAGCTGGACCACCAGGTCGGGCCTGACGGTGTTCTCGGACCCGGCGCTGTGCAGCTGCTCGTGGAAATCCACGTGCCGGAGCATCCCGGCCGCCTCCACGACGCGGCGCAGTTGTACCTCGCCCCACTGGCCGCGCGCGCTGTTGGACCGCAGGGCCGATTCGAGCGCGTGCGTTGAGCGCAGCAGCTGCTCGTCCGAAAGCCTGGCCTCCTGCAACTGCTGGGCGAGCTGGCCGTACTGTTCCAGCCGGTCCCGCTCCAACAGGGACACCTGCTGCTGGACGGCGGTGAGCTTCTCGGCCACGGGGGCCAGCGCGCGCAGGACGCTGCCGTCCTGGTTCCTCGCGTCGCCCAGCTCGCGGTTCTGGGCCGAGAGCAGGCGGCGTTCGGCGTCGGCGGCGGCGAACAGGGCGCTGACCTCCGAGAGCCGGGCGGAGACGCCGTCGAAGTCCGCTTCCAATGCGGCGCCGCGGCGCCTGGATACGACAAAAGTGAAGGCAGCGCCGGCCACAGCGCCGATCAGCAGCATCAACAGGGCAAGAATGAGTGCGAAAGCGTCCATGACTTCACTCTGGCACGCAGCACTGACACTTTTAGCCAGTGACGCACTCGACGCCGGCGGCCGGACCGCTGTCGCTGGCACCGGGTGCCCCGGCGCCGCGGAGGGACGGCCCCGTTTACCGGTAGAATCTATACTCGTGGCTCTTACTATCGGCATCGTCGGACTGCCCAACGTCGGCAAATCAACTCTTTTCAACGCACTGACCCGCAACCAGGTGCTCGCGGCGAACTACCCGTTCGCCACGATCGAACCGAACGTCGGCGTCGTGAACCTGCCGGACCCGCGCCTCAAGCAGCTCGCGGAGATCTTCGGCTCCCAGCGACTGCTGCCCGCGCCCGTGTCCTTCGTGGACATCGCCGGCATCGTCAAGGGCGCGTCCGAGGGGGAAGGCCTGGGCAACAAGTTCCTGGCCAACATTCGCGAGGCCGAAGCCATCGCCCAGGTGGTCCGCGTGTTCGATGACCCCGATGTCATCCACGTCGACGGCAAGGTGGATCCGCAGTCCGACATGGAAACCATTAACACTGAGCTGATTCTGGCAGACCTTCAGACCATCGAAAACGCCATTCCGCGGATCGAAAAAGAAGTCAAGATCAAGAAGCGCGACGCCGCCGAACTCGCCGCCGTCAAGGCTGCCCAGGCGGTCTTGGAGCGCGGCGATACGATCTTCTCCTCGGTCACCAGCGACAAACTGGAAATGGAGCATCTGAAGGAGCTCGGCCTGCTTACGGCCAAGCCCTTCATTTACGTCTTCAACTCGGATGAGGGAATCCTTGGCAGCCCCGAAAAGCAGGCGGAACTGCGAGCCATGGTGGCCCCGGCCGACTGCATTTTCCTCGACGCCAAGCTCGAGTCCGACCTCGTGGAACTGGATGAGGACGAAGCCCGCGAGATGCTGGAAATGAACGGCCAGGACGAGTCCGGCCTGGACCAGCTGGCCCGCGTCGGCTTCCACACGCTGGGGCTACAGACGTACCTCACCGCCGGCCCCAAGGAAACCCGCGCCTGGACCATCCGCCAGGGCGACACCGCCCCCCAGGCCGCCGGTGTCATCCACTCCGACTTCCAGCGCGGCTTCATCAAGGCCGAGGTCGTCTCCTTCAACGACCTGATCGCGGCCGGCTCGATGGCGGAAGCCAAGGCCCGCGGCAAGGTCCGGATCGAAGGCAAGGAATACGTGATGGCCGACGGCGACGTGGTCGAATTTAGATTCAACGTTTAGTTCCGCCCCGCTGGTGGCTCCCGCTGCCATATGTCGGCTTGATTCAAGACCAGTAAGTGGGCCCGATCCAGGGCCGTCCGAGAGCATCCCGGCAGACTAAGCCTCGTCCAGGAGCGCAGGCTTAGTCTGCCCACAACCGGGGCCAACCCTCGGGTTATCCAACGCTACGGCGGTTGGGGGAGCTACACCAGTTGCTCACTATTCCAGCTGTGGACAACCCGAATTGACTCCCGGCTGTGGACAGCTGGGGTGTTAGCCCCGGAGTTTGATCCTCGAGTTGCCCGGCCCGCATGGCTGCGATGACCCCGCCATCCATGAGGAGGTCCGAACCGGTGATGCAGGCACTTCGGGTCCGAGGAGGAACGTCGCAGTGGTAGCCATTGCACCCGGCGGCTGAGGTCCCGATCATGGTGCGGTCGCCGTCGCGCGTAACGGATCCTCGGGCTGGGGTATCAGAGGTGTCTCAGAAACACTTCGTCTGAGAGACAACCCTCATGCAATGACTTTGAGAGCAAGCGGAATGCGTTTGCTATGGACCTGCTTCAGCGCCGGGGGAGGTGTTCACCGGTTTCGTCGGCGAGGGCCGAGAGGAGCCGGTCCTGGAATGCCGTGTCGTGAACGGAGGGGTAGGGTTCTTGTCGGTGCTGGTGGTGCCAGTATCCGCCGCTGGTGCGCGCTTCAGGGTCATCGCTGGTGGCGAGCCACTCCTGCGTGCGGTGGCCTAGTTCGAGGCTGTCGGGGGCTCCGGCTCCGCCCATTCGGGTGGGTACCCATCCGGGGTCGACGGAGGTGGACAGTATCTCCGGGTACATGCGGGCAATGGCCGCGGCGAGGGTACTGACGTAGAGCTTGCTGTCACCGTAGGAGCCGCCGCTCTTGCCCTGCCAGTCGACACCGTCCAGGCGCGGTTGGCCGCCGAAGTGGGACGCGCTGCTGAGGTAGACCAGCCGTTGCGGGAGTGGAAGAAGCGCGGTCAATAGGTACGGGGCGATGATGTTGACGGGCATGACGTCCCGCCCGCTCCAGACACCGGCGTTGTGGATGACGGCGTCCAGCGGTGCCTGTTCGACCAGTTCGGCGGCGATACGGCGTACGGCGTCGCGATCGGCGAAGTCTCCGATGACGATGCCGGCACCGTGGTCGGTGAGAGGGCGAAGGTGCGTTGCCCGGTCAGTGTTTCGGGCGTGCACGATGACGTCGTGTCCTTGGCCCTGCAGTGCCTCTGCGGTGAGGCGGCCCAGTCCGTCAGCTGACCCGGTGATCAGGATGCGAGCCATGATTACTCTCCTTCGTGAGCAGTACGGATGTCCCCGCCCGTTGAGGCTGCGCGGTTGATCGCGATGTTGAAGTCGAACGAGCCGAACGAGGCTGCGAGCTGAAACAGAAGGTAGGCGTACATTTCGGGTCCGCGGGAGGCCCGCACGTCGCCGAGGTCGTGAATGACGTCATCTTCCCAGCCGAACTGTCTCAGGAGGGCACGCACGGTCTTCTTGGCCTCGATGTCGTTGCCGGTGACGAAGACGACGTGGTCACCGGGCACCCGCCCCGGATCGACCATGAGCGGCGCCGCCATCGTATTCAGCGTCTTCACGACCCGCACGCCGGGGTGAGCGTGCTGGATCTGCTCGGCGAGGCTCAGTTCCTCCACACCGGTCAGGGTGGGAGGAAGGCCCTCGTGACGTTTTAGCGGGAGCGCCGTGTCGAGCAGAACCTTGCCCTCCATCGCGCCCGGATCGATGTGTGAGAGGGCATCCAGGGTGACGACACCCGGCAGGGCGTTCACGATAACCTCTCCGTGAGTTGCAGCGTTGGACATGCCGGCCAGCCGTATCGCGGGGTGTTCCGACAACCTGGCTCCTCGCCAAATTCCCATCCCATCCTCCATTCGTTCCAGACCTGAGCCACGCCCGACGTGGACAGGATCCTACAGCTGGTGCGCCGGGATCGCGTGGGCGGCAGGGGTCGTGGCGCTGATCGTGACCGCGCCGGCATCTATTCCCGCACCGCACGCCGCCTCCGCATCCCACACTAGAAAGCCGCCCCCGTCGTTCGGGAGTCCCGGCGTCGCCGGCGTGAAAAACGGGAGTCGGCGACGATCTATTGCCCATATCTTCGCCGCGAACCCGCATGCCTTATGCGAATCGACGCCGATGGGTGCCGGCTGGTATCAGGGCAGGGTGCCGTTGTATTCGTCGTCGGTGATGTGTTCGCCCCAGGTTGTGGTCTTGGACGGGTCTTCGCCGTTTTGGAGCATGGCGATGTGTTCCATGAAGCAGCCGGGGCCCGCTGCGTGCCAGTGCTCTTCACCGGGCGGGGTGTATAGGGTCTGGCCGGGGTGGACCTCGATGATGGTGCCGTCGCGGCCGCCGAAACGGGCCACACCCTGGGTCACGCGGAGGTACTGGCCATGTTCGTGGGAGTGCCAGGCGGTGCGGGCGCCGGGCGCGAAGCGCACGGTGGCGACGACCATGGTCTGGTCGGACTCGTGCGGCAGCGCGATCGGGTCGAGCCAGACGTCGCCGGCGAACTGGGCTGCCGGGTTCTTGGTGGTGGGCAGAGCGGGTTCAATGTTCATAGTGGATTCCTTAGGCGTTGTCTGCGAAGAGTTGCTTGGCTACGCCCATCGCGGCCATGCCTTTGGGCCAGCCTGCGTAGAGCGTGATGTGGGTGATGGCTTCGATGAGTTCGTCGCGGGTCACGCCGTTCTCGACGGCGCGGCCCAGGTGGAAGCCCAGCTGTTCGGTGTTGCCGCCGGCGGTGAGCACGGCCACGGTGATGAGGCTGCGGTCGCGGGCGGAGAGCTCGGGCCGGTTCCAGACATCCTCGAAGAGCACGTCGTCGGTGAGCGCGGCGAGCTTCGGGGCGAAGTCCCCGAACATCTTGCGCCCGCCGCCGACCTGCCTGGGTTGTTCGGTCATGTTCTCTTCCTTCTTTTGATAGGAGTGCTGCGGTCCTTGACGGTTGCAGCCGGGGCATACAGTCCTGAACGGCACGGGCCCGGCCGCTTGCTGGCTAGAACGCGACCATCGCTAGGGCTTCGCGGTCGTCCATCGCGCGGTAGGCGTCGTGCTCATACTTAGATCCTTTCCGGGGACATGGGGCGAATCGGCGGGCTACCCGATGTTGCTAGAGGTGGGCGCGGAATGCGGTGCGGCGCCCGTAGATGGTCAGCACGAGCGCGGCCAGTCCGGCTACGATCATCACGACCGCCAGGATGAGGCCGCTGAAGTTCGTCAGCAGGGCGGCGCCGAGAATGCCGGCGGTGAAGATGGCGAGGTTGAACGCCACGGGCAGGAATGAATTGGCGACGTCGGAGTCTGCGCCTCCGGTGGTGGTGAGCGCGGCTTGGAGTTGGGCGGCGGCGCCGCCGAAGGTGATGCCCCACAGCACGGTCGCGGCGATCACCGCCGGCAGGAACGCATGCCCCACGAGCAGCACCACGGCGGCAGTGATGAAAAGGGCGACGCTGCCGTGCAGGAGCGGGCGGGGATGGCGGTCCAGGAGCGCCCCGGTGATGATGATTCCGGCGATCGAGGCTACTCCGAAGATGAAGAGTTCGACGTCGGCGGTGAGGTTGGTGCTGGTAGTGCGCAGATAGGGGGCGATGTAGGTGTAGATGGTGTTGTGGGCCAGCATCCAGGTGAAGATGACGGCCAGGATCACGGCGATGCCGGGGATGCGGAACACCCTGGCCAGCGGAAGCCGGGAGACTCCGGGCTGCCCCTCGGTGTCGGGCGCGATCGCAGCGATGAAGGCTGCGGCGATCACGGCAACCGCGGTGAGTCCGGCGAAGGCCCACCGCCAGTCGAAGGTCGTTCCGAGCCAGGCCCCCAGTGGTGTGCCGAGGGCGAATCCGACGGGCGCCCCGACGGAGACGATCGCCAGCGACAGGCCTGCCTGGGAGGGCGGGCTGATTTTCCGGCCGTAGGCGGCCAGCATCCCCCAGATGATTCCCGAGAACGCGCCCGCGGCGAACCGCGATACCAGTGACAGGGGCACGTCGCTGGAGAGGGCGGTGGTGCTGTTGGCCAGGATGAGGCCGAGGATCGCGCCGAGGAGTAATGGCTTGCGGCGCATGCCCCGGGTCAGGGTGATGGCGGGGATCGTGATGAGCACCGTGCCGAGGGCGTAGGCGCTGACGAATAGTCCGACGGTGCCTTCGCTGGTCCCCATGCCGGTGGCGATAACGGGCAGCAGCCCGGCTGGCATGGTCTCCATTGCGACGAGGACGAAGCCGATGACCGCAAGAGCGGCCAGACTGGCGAGCGGCAGCCGTTTCGGAGTCGCAGTAGATTCCGGGGCCGGCGCCGGAGCGGTGGTAGTGGTGGTCATTCTTCTCCTTGCCCGCGACTGGGTTGCGCGGTTACTTGCTGGTCGGGAACGGGGGAGTCAATATCCAGTCAACGCGCGAACCGCCCGGGGCGGGAGTCTCTGTCAAGGGGTGTACCACCAGGGCACCTCAACAAGAGTTGGAGGGACGTATTCTCGTGGCATGGACAATAAAGCCGAGGTACGCGATTTCCTGATGTCGCGCCGCGCGAAGGTCACTCCCGAACAGGCCGGACTGCCCGCCGGGGCGAACAGGCGCGTTGCCGGGCTTCGCCGCACGGAAGTTGCGGCACTCGCAGATGTCAGCGTTGAGTACTACGCCAAGCTCGAACGTGGTGCTATCGGCGGAGCTTCCTCGTCCGTGCTTGACGCCATCGCCCGCGCGCTTCTCCTCGATGACACAGAGCGGACACATCTCTTCGACCTGGCCCGTGCGGCCGACGGTATTCCGCTATCCGGGCGTCCCCGCCGGAGGTCCACCAAGAACGCCGTCAGTCGACCCAGTCTGCACTGGGTGCTCAGCACGATCACTGATGGCGTCGCTTTCGTACGCGACCAACACCAAGACCTCCTAGCCACCAATGAGCTCGGCCGAGCTTTCTACTCGCCCCTCATCGGCGACGGCGGCCGCACACCGAATCTGGCCCGGTTCCAGTTCCTAGACCCTGCATCCCGGGAGTTCTATCCTGACTGGGAGCTTTTCGCTGAGATG
>NZ_JBFRFD010000028.1:0-13610 GCF_052114645.1 Arthrobacter sp. 2YAF22_2 | reverse complement strand
CCCCGGCGTCAAGGGCCGCCGGCGCTATGAATTCATGCTGCTGGCCGGCGAGGACGCCAAAGACGTGACCAGACCGGAATCCATCGTCGCCATGGTCGCCCCCTTCCGGACCATTGCGAAGCAGGACATCCGCCGCGCCGCGGTCTACGTCGCGCACCAGCGCGTGGCCCTGAATTACCGTGTGGGCCATGTGCTGCTCGCCGGCGATGCCGCCCATATGATGCCGCCGTTTGCCGGCCAGGCCCTGAACGCCGGCATCCGCGACGTYGCCAACCTGGCCTGGAAGGTCGCCGCCCACGTCAGGGGCACCGGCACCGACGCCCTCGTGGGGACCTATCAGGCCGAGCGCCGCCCGCACGCCGTGGACATGGTCCGCCTGTCCCACCGGATCGGGATGGTGGTCATGAACGTCAATCCGAGGCTGACGGCGATCCGGGACGCCGCCATCACGGCGTCGGGCATCGTCCCAGCGGCCAAGAGCTGGCTGGCGGGCATGAAGTTCCTCAAGCAGCCCCACTTCACGGACGGGTGCGTCACTGCTCCGGCAGCCGATCTCCCGAAGCCGGCCGCCGCGCTCCTCGGCCGCTCCCTCTCGCAGCCTGACGTCCGGCTCTCCACCGGCGATACGGCCGCCCTGGACACGCTGCTCGGCTCCGGCTGGGCGCTGCTGCGCTTCCCGGCCGGCACCCGCAACGGGAACTTCGAGGTACAGTCCCTCGCCACTGACGGGCACGACGGCGGCGGTCCCGTGACGGTCACCGACACCACCGGCGCCTTCACGGAGCTCGCCGGCACCGGAGTGAGCCTCGTGGTCCGGCCGGACCGTTACGTCGCCGCCGCCACGACGGCGACCGGGGAACCTGCGGCCCTCCGCGCGCTGGATGCCTACGTGCCGGACCTCGTGGTCGAGGCGTCTGCGGCGGAACGCACCCGCTAAGCCGCCTCAGCTGGGAACGACAGCGGGCCGCACCTTCGGGTGCGGCCCGCTTCTTCGTCGCTGGTGGACACGTCCAGGCTCAGGACATGCCCCACGCAGGGGCCGGCGCGCGCACATATTCCGGTTATGCCCGGTCGCGGGTTCGAAGACTGGGCATGTCCCCCGGCGCCAGGCGACACCAGCGCAACCCAAACCCCGTGCAACCCAATCCCACGGACGACCCCAAGCCCCGGGTCGGGCCCAGCCCCCAGAGCCCAAACCACAGCGGGCCGCACCTTTCGGTACGGCCCGCTGTGGTTTGGGGGCCTATATCTTCCGGCCGAGCTTCCGACGCGCCTGGCTTAGACCTCGCCGCCGTGGCGTTCGATGACGTCGCTGGCCAGCTTCTTGCCGAAGGCGGTGTGCAGACCCAAGGCCTTGACGGCGCGTGCTTCGTCACGGTCCCTCAGCGCCGCGGTCAGTTCGGCGATGTGGCTGTGGTCCATCTGGCGGGCCCACTCGTCCCCGCCGAGAGCCTCCCGCCATACGGTACCGATGCCCAGGCGCCTGAAGGCATCTGTGAGCTGCGCGGAGCCGGCAACGTTGACCAGGCGGTCGTGGTACTTCACGTTCAGCTTCAGGAATTCGTCCAGGCCGTCCTTACCGCTTTCGCGCAGCTTTCCGAGCTCCGCGGTCAAGCGGCTTAGCTCCGCGATGTCCTCGTCCGTGAACTTGCCGAAATGGCTTGCGAGCACGCCAAGCTCGATTGTGGCGCGGCCGTCGTAGACGCTGTCGATAAGTTCGTGCGTGATGGGCGTGGGCAGGAATTCCCCCTTGTCCCCGCGGGTCACCAGCGATTCCGCCGTCAGCTGGACCAGGGCGTTGTGGACGTTCTGCGGATCGGATTTGGTTTCTGCCGCGATCACGGCCGGGTCCAGCTCATGCCGCAGCGGGGTCCGGCGCCGCAGCACCCAGTCGCGCACGGAGTTATAGGCCGCAAGCTCCTTCACCCGTTCCAGCCGCCCGAAGGTGCCGCGGAAGTAGGCGAGCGGCTCGCCGCTGCCGGCGCTCGCCGCGGTGGCCAGGCCCAGGAAGACGGTGTGGGTGCCGCCGGTGGGTGTCTCTTCAACCCTGCAGACGATCGTGGCAAGGGCGCCGTCCAGCAGCGGGACACCTTCCTCCGAGAAGGTCACCGCGACGCCGTCGAACTTGTCCGCTCCCTTGCGGCCGAACTTCATGGCGAGCTCGCTCTGCTCCTCGGCCAGGATGTTGATCCCGAAAACGCCGGCTTTGAGCACGGCATCGTGGGTGGAACTGGAACGGTTGAGGCAGGCGAGCATCATCGGCGGCTCCATCGACAGCGAGGACACCGCCGACGCCGTCGTGCCGAACAGTTCGCCGTCGACGACGGTGGTGATGACCGTGACGCCGCTGGCGAAGTGCCCGACGACGTGGCGGAAGGCAGCGGGATCGACGGTGACCTCGGCTGCGGGAATGACCTGGTTTGAATTCACTTCGTCCTCCTGGGAGTTGTTGCGTGGTGTGGGGTGCCTGGTTAGACAGCCGGGGTGAAGAGCCGGATCAGCGGCGCCAGGTTCTCCAGCTCGTCGAGCCGCTGGATAAGCCCGACGGCTTCTTCGGCGTTAGGCCGCGTCATGCGGCCGCCGAATGCGACGTTGGCGTAGTACTTCTCGAGGATCTCCGCCTCGCTCATCGGGTTGGTGTAGATATCGCCTTTGGGGACATCCGTGCGGGTCTGCAGGACTGATCCGTTCCGAAGCTTCAGCTGGACCTCGGCGGTGAGGTATTCCGCGGGGGCCAGCGAATCGACCAGCGTGATCTTCGCCAGCAGGCGCTGAAGGCGCGGATCCTGCATGTGCCCGAGCGTGAGGTGCTCGGGCCGGACGGTCCTATACATGAGCGCCGTCGCCGCGGTGAAACGGATACTGAAGGCGCCGGATACCTCGGGGCATTCCCCGATCACAAATGGCTGGCCGACAAAGCCTGCCAGGGTGCGAGGGGTGACATGGATGACGATCTCCTGGATCTCGTCCTCATCGAGCACGTGCTCCGTCGCGAGCCGGACGCAGGCATCCAACGATGGATGGCTGGCCCGGCAGGAGGACCACGGCTTGATGACACAGTCGGCGTAGAAGGCCTCGCCCAGCCGCCGGGTGAGCTTTTCCGGCTCTGGCGAGGCACAGAACATGTCGAAGAATCCGTGGCCTCCGCCGATGGCATCCGCCGGTCCGGTGAATCCGAGCTGCGCCAGTTCAGCTGACACGATGGCGTTCCGGGCGGCGAAGGCCATCGGGAGTTTGAAGGCCAACGTCTGGTCGTAGATGTTGGCCACGGTGCCGGACAGCTGGTTCTCCACGATGCCGAGGGCGTGCCGCAACTGGACTTCGTCCAGGCCCATCAGTTTCGCGGCGACGGCCGTGCCGCCGAGTCCGTTGATGGTCCCGGTGTTGTCCTGGCCGCTGTACACGTCGAAGCCGGATGAGGCGCCGAGGCGGGAAGTCAGGTCATCGCCAAGGATCAGTGCGGTCAGCAGCTCTTTGCCCGAGGACTGCTGCTGCTCCGCCACCGCCAGGGCCACGGAGACCGTGGTCCCGCTGATATGCGCTGCCGTCTGCGTGTGGTCCTCGTACTCGGCGCCGATGGCCTCGAAGTCGTAGGACCGCATCATGGCCGCGTTGACCATGGCCGCAGTGTGCGCCGGAACCCTGGCCCCGTCGATCAACACCGTGGACTCGGCGGCACCTCCCCAGCGGGAGGCGAGGGCCAGCAGCGCATCGTTGCCCTGGGCGCGGTGCCCGGCGGCGATGTTGCCCAGCGAATCGATGATGCGGATTTTGGCCCGGGCCACGGTAGTGGCGTCAAATGCTTCATACCCGGTTCCGGTGATGTGCCGGCTCACCGTTTCGGTGAGGGCCTCCACTCTCGTGCCGTCTGTGGTCTGCGCGGTCATGGCCGGGCTCCTAGCCTCTGGCCCCGACGGTCTGCTTGTCCTGGCTCGGCGCCGAGGACACACCAGCCTGTCCCGGCGCCCCAGATTTCAGCGCGGCGGCGTCGATTTCATCGAAGAGCGCGCGGTAGGCGCCGGTCTCCCCTGCGGCCTGGGCCTTGCGGTGGTCCAGGGCCCGGGCGCGGCCGATGCTGCCGAGGTAGAAGCGCTCGTACAGCTCGATCCGGCTGCCGAGGGCCGAGCCGGCGAAGTCCCATGCGGTCCGCATGATGCGGGAACGCTCCTGGGCGGAGATGCCGTTCGCACCGGGCAGGTACTTCTCCAGCAGCGGGCCCAGGCGCGGATCGTTGAACGCGCCTGCCGTCGGGGTGGCGAGCAGGTTGTGCGAGCCCATGGACTTGATGATGTCGTTGATCCGGATCATCCAGGTCGGCAGGATGGCGCGCAGCGAGCTGATGTCGTCATGGCAGAAGAAGGCTCCGCCGCCCCAGTCCGAGGCCCGCACCTCGGCGGAGTGGATCACGGAGCGGGCCAGCCGCAGGTAGGTGTAGATTTCGCCCAGCATGGAGCCGACATCGGGCTTGTTCTCGGTGGCGGTCACCTTGGCGATCTGGGTGCACAGGTCGTACGCGAATTCGAGCTTCACGGCGGCGCGGATGGCGGTCTGCTGCTGGGTGTTCCCGGAGGCCGTGCCGGCGTTGATGGAGTTGTAGACGTCCAGGTTGCCGTCGATGAACACGCGGTGCCACGGAACCAGCACGTCGTCGAAGATGATGACGGCATCCTGCTCGTCAAAGCGCGAAGAGAAGGGCCTGTCCTCCACGGCCGCGTCCACGCCGTAGTGGTCACGGCAGACGGCGACGACGCCGGTGGTCGCCACCGGGATCGCGAAGGAGATTGCGTACTCCTCGAAGCCCTTCTGGATGGGGACTGCCGGGTAGACGTAGAGTTCGTCGGCGATCGGGCCGAGCGTGGCGAGCATCTTGGCGCCGCGGACAATCAGGCCTTCCTCGGTCCGGTCGATGACGCGCAGGGTGAGTTCCTCGTTCATGCCCTGCAGCTCGCCGACGCTCTTATCGATCGCGGCGTGCACGATCGTGTGGGTCAGAGCGAGGTCGTTCTCGATCACTTCCCGGTGATAGGCCGCCAGACGCTCGTGGTAGACGGGTTCGGACCGGTCAAAGATGTCCTTCCGGGAGACGTGGCCGGCCAAGACGACGTTGACGTAGTCCGGGGTGCGGCCCAGCATCCCGTTGGAGTAGCGGGCCAGCCGGTCGAAGGCGCGGTGCCGGCGGGCGATATCCTCGGCGTTCTTCGGCAGCGACAGGCTCACATTCATGGCCTCGCCGCTCTCCGGATCGCTCATCAGGCAGTCCTGCGCGTACTTGTGCTGATAGTCGAAGTAGCCGGCCATGCCGTCCAGCGAGCCCTTGAAGGCGGGGTGGTCGAGAACGGAGATGCGTTCCGAGCCCAGCCAGACTTCGCGGCCGTCATCGAGGCCCCGCTTGTACTCTGCTCCGGTGCGTGCAGTCACTGTGAACTCCTTCTTGGGCTGGCACCACTTCTGGCACCCGTGGAAAGCTCCACAACATTTGTGAGCTAAAAATGTATTCTTGGATAGATTTTATATAAAAAGCCGAGGCTTGGCAATGCCCCGCCCGCCGGCATCCGTCAGAACGACGTGATGACGCTGCGGGCGATCGCCCCGGACTCCTGCAGGCGGTAGGCATCATTGATCCCCTCGAGCGGAATTTCCTGGGCGATCAGGTCATCGAGGTTCAAGCGGCCCTGTAGGTAGAGCTCGGCATACATCGGAATGTCCCTGCGGATGTTGCTCGAGCCCATGTAGACGCCTTGGATGCGCCGCTGGGAGGCAATGAGCGAGCGGAGGACGTCGACCTCAAGTGGACCGCCGTTGGGGATGCCAATGAAGTAGGCCCCACCGCCCACGCGCGTCATCTCGACGGCCTGGGCCTGGGTCACCCCAAGTCCGATGGCCTCGAAGGCGTGATGCACGCCCCGCCCGCTGATCCCGCGCACCCTGGCCACGGCGTCCTCAGTGCCGGAGTCCACCACGTGGGTCGCTCCGAAGCGGGCTGCCAGTTCCAGCTTGGCCGGATGCACATCAACGCCGATGATGGTCGTGGCACCGGCGATCCGGGCACCCGAGAGGATATTGAGGCCGATGCCGCCCAGGCCGATGACAGCCACCGTGTCACCCGGCTGGACCTTCGCGGTGTTGAGTGCGGCCCCGACACCGGTGATCGCCGCACAGCTGAGCACGGCGGCCTGCGGGAAGGGAATCTCTTTAGGGATCCGCACCAGGGTGTTGGCATGGCAGATGGTGTATTCGGCGAAGGCCGCAACCCCGAATGCATGCACCTCCTGGCCACCGCCGCGGAGTTTCGAGCCAGCGGAGACCGGCCGGGACACCTCACCGGGGTTGAGGCAGCGGTAGCTGTGGCCAGCGAGGCATTCCTCGCAATGGCCGCAGAACTTCACTTCGGAGCCAACAACATGGTCCCCCACGGCGAGGTCCCGGACATCGGGGCCGACGGCGGCGACGACGCCGGCCATTTCGTGCCCCACGACCATGGGAAGCGGACGTCCGCGATCGATCGAGGCGACGAGCAGGTCCGAATGGCACAGGCCTGCGGCTTTGACCTCGACCAGGACCTCATGGCCCACCGGAGCCCCGATACTGACGTCTTCGATGTCAAAGCGGCCGTTGATTTCGTTGATGACTGCGGCTTTCATCGTGGACTCCCTTGTCTCTGTCGGCGCCCCTGCCGGCACCCCACTTGGCGCCCTAGGCAAACTTGCCGATGTAATCGATTATTAACTGATTTTGCACTTCAGTTCATAGTATATTTATTTTGTGGCCTGAGTCACGTCCATGCCGGCTGATTCCGGCTCGTTCATCGAAGGGACCAAACAAAAATGAAGGCAGCGGTAATCGACGGAGTGGGCCAGCCGTTCCAGGTCCAGGACATTGACATTGCAAATCCGATCGGCCGCGAAGTCCTCATCGATGTCCGTGCCAGCGGCTTGTGCCACAGTGATATGCATGTGGCCGAGACCAACGTGGGCTTCCCCATGCCCGCCCTGCTCGGCCACGAGATCGCCGGAGTGGTTGCCGAAGTAGGCCCGGACGTTACGGAGTTCCGCGTGGGCGATCACGTGGTGTCATCGCCCATCCACAGCTGCGGCCACTGCCGGGGATGCCTGACGGGCCGGCCCTACCAGTGCCGCCATCCGCAGGAAACACAAAGGGCCCCGGGCCAGGCGCCGCGGCTGAGCCGCAACGGCGAGGTACTGACGCAGTTCATCGGCGTCGGCGGGTTTGCCGAGCAGGTGATCGTCCACGAGAACACTGTTGTCTCCGTCAGCAGGGACATCCCCTTCGACCGTGCAGCGCTCCTGGGCTGCGGTGTGGTGACGGGTGCCGGGGCAGCCATCAACTCGGCCCGCATCCGCCCCGGCGACACTGTTGCCGTCATCGGTTGCGGCGGGGTGGGCCTCAACGTCATCCAGGGCGCCGCCCTGGCCGGTGCGCGGAGGATCATCGCCATCGATCTCCAGCCGGCCAAGCTTGAACTCGCCAAGGTGTTCGGCGCCACGGACATCATCAATGCCGGCGCCGGGGATTCCGTGCAGGCGGTCAAGGACCTCACCGGCGGCGGCGTCACCTGCGCCTTCGAGGTAATCGGCCTGAAGCAGACGGCGATGGACGCCGTTGCCATGCTGGACATTGGCGGAACGGCGTTCCTCATCGGTGTCCAGAAACCGGAAACGCGCCTGGAAGTGACGCCGTTCGGCGACCTGATGGGCAAGCAGAAGGGCATCCGCGGCGTGGCCATGGGCTCCACCAACCTGAAGATCGACATCCCGATGTACGCGGAGCTCTACCTGCAGGGCCGTTTCAAGCTGGATGAATTGGTTTCCAATCGCATCTCGCTGGAACAGATCAATGAAGGCTACGAGCTGCTGCGCGGCGGGTCGGTGGCCCGTTCGGTGATCACCAGCTTCTGAGATCCGCCTTCATCCGCTTAGCGCCCGTGGAGCCGCCCTTTCGGACGGCTCCACGGGCGGTTTTCGGTTGAATAGTGTCTCCCGCCTGCGGGCGGACCTAGCGTCGCGGATGCAGTTCAGGCTCGACGACGGCGGTGCCGTTTCCGGTTTCGCTCACCGTATTCAGTGCCGGATTCTTCGGATCGAAGCGCGGGGCGGGCCGGCCTTCCGGCGTCCGCGCCACGCCGTCGGCAACGAAGCCGAGCAGCAGCGGCCGGAGCCGGTCCGCCACGTCATCAAACACCTCGCCGGGGAACCCCTCGAGCATCGGCGCGTCTTGCCAGTCCTGGCCGTTCCCGAACAGGAAGGGCAGCTCGAAGCAATGCGGGCTTCCGGCGCCTTCCAGCCTGCTTTGGACGGAGAATCTCAGCAGCGTCGCGGGGATTCCCGCCGCGGCCGCCCGGTCCGCGAGCTCGGTGGCAGCCAGCCGGAACTGATGCAGGCTCATGGCTTCCACCAGCTTGGCGTGATCCGTCGCCGCGGGATGCCGGGCATTGATGAAGGACGCTGCCTCGGCGGGAGCTTCGAAGTGCGCGCCGAGGTAACCGGCCAGCTGTTCCGGGCCTACAGCCCGAACGGGCAGCGCCTGCAGGAACGCGGCGGCTTCATCATCGGTGCTGCTTAGCAGCAGCGCGTCCACATGCATTGCAGCCGCCGCCCGTTCGAAGTTCATGGCCCATGCCGGCACCAGTTCCCCATCAGCGGCCGGCATGAGACCCAGGCCCCGTCCGGCGTAAGCCTTGGATACCTCGGCCTGGGCAGCCAGGAGCGCCCCGACCGGGGCCGTGGCTTGAGGAGCACCGCCGAGGGCGGCGGCAAACAGGTCGAAGCGCTCGGTAAACTCCGCGGCATTTAGCGGCGGCTGCCACGGCAGGCTGAACAGGGCGGTTCGGCAGAACAGGCCTCGCGCCTGCTCGGCCAGGCTCAGGACGTAGGCGTACCAGGCTCCAGCAGAGTGCCCGGCCAGGGTGACCGCCCCCGGATTGCCGCCGAACGCGGCAATGTTCCGGTGGATCCAGGTCAGGGCCTGCAGGATGTCCCGGGCGCCAAGGTTGGCGGCCCCGCCGACGCCGTCGATCAGACCGAGCGCACCCAACCGGTAGTTGACGGTGACGACGACGGCCCCGCCCTCCCGGGCGAGCCGGGCGCCGTCATACCAGCGCACGTTTCCGGCGCCGCTGATAAAGGCTCCCCCGGGCAGGAAGACCAGCACCGGGAGATCTTTTGCGCCAACGGGTGCCCAGATGTCCAGCAGGAAGGAGTCCTCGCTCTGCGGCATCCGCGCCAGGGCGGGGCCGAGCAGCCAGTCCAGGGATCCGGGCGCTTGCGGGAACACGGTCGCGGCGGCCTGGGGGCGTTCCGGTGACGGGTCGCCCAACATGGAGAAGCGGTCTGAGGGATCCAGCCGCTCGCCGTAACGGACGCCGCGGACGCTGATCACGCCGTCGTGCGTTTCCGCCTTGTACAGCGCCTCCCCGGCACGGATGCGCGCCATCGGCGCGGTAGCGGCGGCGCTCATGCCAGCTGGTCGTAGTCGTCGAGGTTCACGGTGCGGGTGATCTTCCAGAAGTCCAACACCGGGTGGGGCCAGATCTGGGACACCCGGCCGAACTTGTTCTTGTACCAGGTGTGCACGCTGGGGTGGCCCCAGGCCTTGGTGGCGTTGGCCGCGTCGAGGCCGGCAACGAACTCGTCGAGGACCTCCTGTTTCAGGTCCAGACCCTTGAGGTCGTTTTCGATGATGAGCCGGATCGCCTCCATGATGTACTCCACGCCGTATTCGATCATCGAGTACAGGCTCCCGTTGACCACGTGGCCGGTATTGGGACCGGTGATGATGAAGAGGTTCGGGAAGTTCGGGACCGTCAGTCCGGCGAAGGCCTTGGCGTCGCCGCCCCAGTATTCGTGCAGGTCCGTGCCGTGGAGGCCGGTAATCTTCAGGGGTTCGAGGAACTCCGAGGCCTGGAAACCGGTGGCGTAGACGATGATGTCCACCTGGTGGAGCACACCATCCTTCGTGACAATACCCTCGGGGGTCATGCGCTCAATGCCCTCGGTGACCAGCGTGGATTGGGGCTTCTTCAGCGAATCAGCCCAGACTCCGTTGTCGCGGAGCATGCGCTTGCCGCCCACGATGTAATCCGGGGTGACCTTGGCGAGCAGGTCCGGGCGGTCCTGGTACTGCTTGGCCAGGATGTCGGTCAGGCCCTGGCGCCACTGCGCGTTGACGGCGGACACGCTGCCGGGCTCGTCCCAGCCAGGTTCCGCCACGGTGGTGTGTTGGCGGCCCTCGACGCCGAGCCAGTGCTGCCAGAACCGTAGCCACTGTCCGTAGTGCGGGAGCTTGCGGACCAGCCACTGGACGGAGTCCGGCATGTCCGCGTAGTAGCCCTGGGTGGGCAACATCCAGGGTGAGCTGCGCTGGAAGACGGTCAAGGAGGAGACCTGGTCAACGATTGCGGGGACGATCTGGTAAGCACTGGCACCGGTGCCGATGACGGCCACCCGCTTGCCGGTCACGTCGACGCTGTTGTCCCACTCGGCGGAGTGCATCTGGATGCCGGCAAAGTCCATGCGTCCCGGAACATCGGGATACTTGGGACGGTCCAGCTGACCGACGGCGGAGAGCACGGCGTTGAACCGGCGGGTGGCCGGCTGGCCGGTGGCGTCGATGATGTCGACGTTCCAGAGGCCCGCGGCCTCGTCATAGCTGGCAGATGTGACTTCGGTGTTGAACTCGATCTCACCGAGGATGCCGCCGCGTTCGGCCACCTGCCGGGTGTATTCGAAAATCTCAGATCCCTGCGAGAACTGCTGGGGCCAGTCGTCGCGCTGGGCGAAGGAGAAGCTGTAGGCGTAGTTCGGCGTGTCCAGCCGGACGCCCGGATAGGTGTTCTTCCACCAGGTGCCGCCGACAGTATGACCCTTCTCGAATACCGTGTAGGGAACCCCGGCCTGCTTGAGCCGGTACGCGGCGGCCATCCCGGAGACCCCGGAACCGATGACGGCCACGCTGAATTCCCGGCCCACGGCAATGTCATTGAAGTCCCACGCGGGCTTGCCGCTCTTGCCCTCGACCAGGGCCATGTCGTGCATCAGCATGGGGTGGTAGTCGGGGTTGGCCGCATTGGTGATCCAGGTCAGGATGTCGTCAGCCTGCGCCTCGGTCAGGGGGCCGACGCTGGTCAGGTGCTCATCGCGAACCCGCTTCAGCGCCTCGAAAGCCAGTCCCCGCGCCGTCGCCTGCTGCTCCTGGCTCATGCCGCCATGCGGCTGGCCGACGATTTCCGCCGGCGGCTGCGGTGGACGCAGATCTTCGCGCAGCAGGGAGAAGTCTTTCGTTACCGCAGCCAGCGCCACCATCAGCGCCGGGAGGTCTGAGGTGTCCACAATCTTCTGCAAAAACTCGTCGTCTTCCGCGATGGGCTCATACCTGTCCCGCCAGTAGAGGTCGTCGATGACGTGCTCCTCGCGGGTCTGGAGGGCTTCGGTGGTGGAGTTGGTCACGGCGGTTCTCCTTGGTAATGACGGGGTCTGTTGTGATTCAGGTCTCTCCGTATGCTCATCCAATTCTAGGAGTGAAATTGCATAAGTCAATAAAGAAAACATAATTTGCTGTGAGGTACAATAATGCACATGTCGAAAAGTATCGAGTCTGAGACCCTCAGCACGCAGATCCGTGACTCGCTGCGGGATGACATCCTGGCTGGCCGCTGGGGCGCCGGTGACAAGCTGCAGCTGGTGGCACTCACCAAGCACTACAAGACCAGCAGCACCGTAATCCGTGAGGCGCTGACGCGGCTGGTTGGAGACCGCCTGGTGATACTCAAACCCAACCGCGGGTTCTTCGTTCCTACGCTCTCCTTGGACGAGATCAAGGACATCACGGAACTGCGCTGCGTCTCGGAAGAGTTCGGGATCGGGTTGGCCGTCAAGCGCGGGGACCTCGCTTGGGAATCGGAGCTCATCGCGGCCCACCATACGCTGGAGCGCACTCCCTACCGCGAGGAGAGCGCAAACGGCGAGCTGACGGAAGCGTGGGACCGCGCGCACCAGGCGTTCCACGCCAAACTGCTCGAAGCCTGTGGCGTGCCGGTGCTGATCGACCTCGCCTCCACCCTGTCCGACCTGGCACAGCTGTACGGCCGCTGGGCCGGCCGCGCCACCCGATTCGTGGACCGCGACATCGCACAGGAGCACCGCGACATTATGGCCGCCGCGTTGGACCGGAATGCGGGTCTCGCCTCCCGGCTCATCCGGAACCACTACGAGATCACGCTGAAAGCCATCCTGGAATCCGGAGTCGAGAAGGAAGCAGCCGAGCCCGGACTCGAGAAGGCCAAAGCCTAGGCGCAAAGCTTAGGCGCCCGGAGCCGCAGCCGGCATCGGAGGACGAAAAACGGCGAGCGCCAGGGCCAGTTGGCTGTAGTACCCGCACAGCCAGACGAGCTCGGCGAGCTGTCGCTCTCCAAGAATGTCGACGGCGTCGTGGTACTGCGCGTCGCCTAGCGACTGGTCCTCCAGTAGGGCCAGCATGACCCCCAGGGCAGCCCGCTGCGCCGGCTGCAATCCCTGCGGGATCCGCAGTTCGCCCAGTGCCGCGAGCTGCCCGTCGTCGAGTCCGGCCGCGCGGGYCGCCCCGGCATGCGCGTACCACTCGAATTCGCAACTGTGGCGGGTGGCGACCAACAGGATGGCCGCTTCGCGCACCAGGTCCTCGAGGCTGCTGGCGAACCGCAGCGCGGCTCCCACGGCCTGGATCGCATCGCCTATCTCCGGGGCGATGGTCATGAGCCCGAAGGGCCCGAGGAGTGCACCGGAGCGGTCAACGATTGGGATCTGGCCCGCCTGGGACTGGCGTGGTCCCCCGACGATGCGGTTGTACAGGGCGAGCTGGCCGTCGTCGAGCTCACCGGGCGGTCGCAGCGGGACCCGCGCGTTGCCGGGCCTAGACATGGGCCACCTCCGCCACGGGCGTGCCGTAGATATGGAACTCCGGCGGTATCACCGCTCCCCACCCCGGCTTGGCGGCCCACTCTGCAGCAGTCCAAACATACGGCTGCGCGTCCGGGGCAAAGACGAGGTAGCCGCCATTTGCCACTTCAATGCGGTTCCCGCCAGGTTCGCGGGTGTAGAGGTAGAAGCCCTGGATCGCGGTATGCCGGGAGGGTCCCGCCTCGATGTAGATGCCGGCGTCGGCCATGATGTCCGCCGCCCGGAGCACCTCTTCGCGAGTGTCCACGGCATAGGCAAGATGATGCAGCCGGCCGCTGCCGGTTGTCTTTTCCTGGGTGTAGATCAGCTCGTGACCTTGGATGGAGCTGCTCATCCAAGCACCGACCTCTGACTGGCCGGTGGAGTCCTGGATGATCTCGTAGGTGCGTAGCCCGAACCCGGCCTCCCAAAATTCCCGGCAGCCGCGTACGTCCTGTGCGAGGAGATTGATGTGGTCAAGGCGGTGGACGTTCGCTCCCCGCCCGGCGTAGGCCTGCACGTTCACGGGGATAACCGCGCGTTTCCCGTCGGGCGCCGCGTAGCGCTCCGTCTCGTAATACAGGCGGAAGGTGTGGCCGTCCGGGTCCTCGAACTCGTAGGCGCGGCCTTTACCAAGTTCGGCGGGGACCCACCTTCCGGCGTGTCCATTGTCCTCGAGCC
>NZ_JBFRFD010000027.1:0-13711 GCF_052114645.1 Arthrobacter sp. 2YAF22_2 | reverse complement strand
AGAACAATGCGGACTCTTACGGCGAGGTCATGCCGGAGGATCTGCTCAAGTTTGGCCTCATCCCCGAATTCATTGGCCGCCTCCCGGTCATCACCACGGTCTCGAATTTGGACCGTTCGGCACTGATACAGATCCTGTCCACGCCCAAAAACGCCCTCGTAAAGCAATACCAGAAGATGTTCCAGCTCGACGGCGTCGAACTGGTCTTCGAGGAGGAGGCGCTGAACACGATCGCAGACCAGGCGCTCGAACGCGGCACCGGCGCCCGCGGGCTCCGGGCCATCATGGAGGAAGTCCTGCTGCCGGTGATGTTCGACCTGCCGAGCCGCGACGACGTCGCCACCGTGGTGATCACCGAAGACGTGGTGGCCAAGAAGGCCGAACCCACCATGATCGCCCACGACGTCAAACGCCGTAAGTCCGCCTGATCCGTCTCGCCTGATCCGCGCCGCCCCGGAATAAATCAGCCGTGCAGGCGGCTGTTACCAGTGATGCGCTTGCGCAACTGATGCGTCCTGCGTCCGCTGCGCATTCCCCCTGACATTCCTTAAGGAGAACAGCTGTGTCTGAAACCCTGACCAACAAGGCCGATTTCTGGTTTGATCCGATGTGCCCCTTCGCCTGGGTGACGTCCCGCTGGATCGGCGAGGTCGAAGAGGTCCGCGATATCCGGACGGAGTGGCACGTGATGAGCCTGGCCGTCCTGAACGAGGGCCGCGACGAGCTGCCGGCCGAGTACAAGGACTTCCTGGTCAAGGCCTGGGCACCGGTCCGGGTGATCATCGCGGCCGCGGAGAAGCACGGAGCCGAGTTCATCAAGCCGCTCTACGACKCCATGGGCACCAAGATCCACAACGAGGGCAACAAGGACTTCGCCGAGGTCATCGCCAAGTCCCTGTCTGAGGTGGGCCTGCCGGCCGAACTGGCTGCCGCCGGCCAGAGTGATGAGTTCGACGCGCAGCTGCGCGCCAGCCACGACGCCGGCATCTCGCTGGTCGGCCAGGACGTTGGCACCCCGGTTGTCGCGTTCAACGGCACGGCGTTCTTCGGGCCGGTTCTCACGCGCATCCCGCGCGGCGAGGACGCCGGTAAGCTCTGGGACGCCGCCGTGACGCTGGCCTCCTTCCCGTCCTTCTTTGAACTCAAGCGGAGCCGCACCGAGAGCCCGGACTTCAGCTAGTCCGCAGGCCGGCGGGTCCGCCGCAAGGGCCCCGGCAGAACTACCTACTTGTAGTTCTGCCGGGGCCCTTGTGCATCCCCGACCGCGGGAGAAGAATGGGTGTACCAACTTCGAAAGAAGGGGGACGCAGGAACCAAAGATTCAGTGACACTCATCCGACGCAGCCTTCGGCAAAGTCAGATGATGGCTACCAGTGACGAGGTAGGAAGACCTGAAAATCCTAGGATCCCGCCAGATTGCCAAAGACGTCACGTGGCAACCGAAAGTCGAAGCCCCACCAACCGCAAAAAGCTGATGGGGCTTCCCCTTTGCCCAAAATCGCATCAGCCCAAAACCGCATCAGGGTGGAGCCATGAGCAGTGAGCCCATCGCGAACTACGCGCTCCTGTCGGACTGCTGGTCCGCCGCGCTGGTCAGCGCTGCGGGCTCCGTCGACTGGCTTTGCTTTCCGCGTTTCGACAGCGCCTCGGTTTTTGGCCGGCTCCTCGGCGAGGACGCCGGCTTCTGGTCTGTACGGCCCGCTGACAGCCACTCCACCACCCGGAGGTATCTCGGCGCGTCCATGGTGCTGGAGTCTGTCCACACCACCGCCGGCGGCCGGCTGACTGTCACCGACGCCCTGGTCCTGGGCAGCGGCCAGCGGGGCCACGATCTCGGCCAGGCGTCCCCCGGGACCCTGCTGCGGCAGCTCGCCTGCACCGCGGGAACCGTGGAGGTCCAGGTCTGTCTCGCCGCGCGGCCGGGCTACGGGCTCATCCGACCCGTGCTGGAGAACGTCGCCGGCGGCGTCCTGGTCCACGCCGGAGCCGAGGAACTCGCACTCTCCACGTCGGTGCCCTTCGAACTCGACGGCGGCACGGCATCCGCCGTCGTGACCCTGCGCGCGGGCGACGTTCTGGGCTTCGCCCTGCACCGGCAGCGCGGCCCCGGCGAGGAGCCGGTCTTCTGGAGCCAGCAGGAGATGGCGCGCCGGCTCGCGGACACTGTCGAGGGGTGGACCAGCTGGTCCGGAATCCACCAGAACTACCGCGGCCCGTGGCAGGAGCTCGTCGCCGGCAGCGGCCGGGTCCTGCAGGCCCTGAGCTACTATCCAACCGGAGCGATCGTGGCCGCCCCGACGACCTCCTTGCCCGAGGTGGCCGGCGGCACCCGCAACTGGGACTACCGGTACACCTGGGTGCGGGACGCCAGCATGACCCTGCAGGCGCTGTGGGTGGCGGCCTGCCCGGACGAGGCCGGAAAGTTCTTCCAGTTCCTCGCGACGGCCGCTGCCCGCCAGCTGGCCCGCGGCGAGGAACTGCAGATCATGTACGGGATCGGCGGGGAGCGGGACCTGCCCGAACGGGTATTGGAGCACCTCCCCGGCTGGCGGGCCAGTGCACCGGTGCGGGTCGGCAACGGCGCCTGGGATCAGCGGCAGCTCGACGTTTACGGCGAGCTGCTGGACGCGGCCGCGAYGATGCCGGAATTCCTCGCCGACCTCGCCCCGGACACGCTGCGCTTCCTCGCGGACGCTGCCGACGCCGCCGTGGCCCGCTGGCGGAACCGGGACCAGGGAATCTGGGAGGTCCGGGGCGAGCCGCGGCACTACTTATATTCCAAACTGATGTGCTGGGTGGCGGTGGACCGGGCCATCACCCTCGCGGACGTGCTGCAGGCGGCGGACCGGGTGCCGCGCTGGGAGGCCGCCCGCGAGCAGATCGCCGATTCCATCTGCGCCAACGGCTGGAGCGAAACCGCCGGGGCGTACACCCAGGCGTACGGCACCGAACACCTCGACGCCTCGGCCCTCATGCTGGCGATCGTGGGGTTCCTCCCGGCCGACGACGCCCGCTTCCTCGCCACGATCGAGGCGATCGAGCAACGGCTCACCGACAGCCGCGGCCTGGTCTACCGCTACCACGGCGACGACGGGCTGCCGGGTGAGGAAGGCACCTTCCTGCTCTGCACCTTCTGGCTCGCGCAGGCCCTGGCCCTGGCCGGGCTGACGAAGCGGGCCAGGGCGGTCTTCGAACGGGCCGCCGGGTTTGCCACCGCCCTGGGGCTGATGGCCGAGGAGGTCGCCCCGGACAGCAGCGAACTGCTGGGCAACTTCCCGCAGGCGTTCAGCCACATCGGCCTGGTCAACGCCGCCTGGGCCATCAGCGAGGCGGAACGGCGCAGCCGGGGCTCCGGTTCGTAGCTGCGGAAGAGGACCGGCGTAGCATGGCCGGGGGAACACGCCCACCTGCGATCATTGGAGCCCCATGCCCATCACAGCCCACCTTGACCTGACCCTCAAGACGGAATCCCTGGCCACGGCGCCGGCGGTGCTCCGCGACATCCTCGCCGCCACCCGGGCCTTTGACGGCTGCCTCGGCGTCGAGGTCCTGACCGACAGTGCCGATCCGGAGCACTTCCTTGTGGTGGAACAGTGGGCGTCGCTGGAGCACGACGCCGCCTACCGCGCCTGGCGGGCAGCCGACGGAGCCAGCGCGCTGGGAGACCTCCTGGCCGCCCCGCCGGTCCTGACGCGCTTCGAGGCGTCCTTTAGCATCTGAGCCCTCCCGGACACGCAAAAGGGCCCCGCCCGGATCAGGACTGCTTCCCTGAACCGGACCGGGGCCCTTTTGTCTGCTGTTCCTGCCGGGGCTTACGCCTGGGCGGGTTCCTCAGCGGGGGCCAGGACGACGTCGCTCACGGTCAGCTCGCCGTCGCCCGGCACCAGGGCCAGCTCACGCGCGTTGGCCGCGGCCTTCAGGTCGCCCAGGCCGGCCGTCAGCTGCGTCGTGAGGGACTCCGAGGCCGTGATGGTCGCGGAGAGCACCTCGGTGCGCTGCTTGACCTTGGCCTCGGACTTGGCCTTGCGGATCCCGCCCAGCGCCGCGCCAACGGTGGCCAGCAGGGTGGTGTCGCCGTCGATCTCCACGGCGGCGGGCCACGGTGCGCGGTGCACCGAGCCGGCCCGCCACCAGCCCCAGACTTCCTCGGTCGCGAACGGCAGGAACGGCGCGAAGAGCCGCAGCAGGGTGTCCAGGCTCGTCGCCAGCGCGGCCAGCACCGACGCCTGCTGGGCCTCCCCGGCGGCACCGTAGGCGCGGTCCTTGATCAGCTCGACGTAGTCGTCGGTGAAGTGCCAGAAGAAGCTCTCGGTGATCTGCAGTGCCCGGGCGTAGTCGTAGTTCTCGAACGCCTTGGTGGCCTGCTGGACCACGTCGGAGAGCTGGGCCAGTACGGCGCGGTCCAAGGGATTGATCAAGGGGCCCGACGCGGGCGCTTTTTCCGCGTTGGGTCGATCAATCCCGGGGTTGGTCAGCACCGACAAGTCGGCGGAGACCACGGAGTCCTCGGTGGCGCCCAGGTTCAGCACGAATTTGGAGGCATTGAGCAGCTTGATCGCCAGCCGGCGGCCGATCTTCATCTGCGCGATCTCGTAGGCGGTGTCCGCGCCGAGCTTGGCCGAGGCTGCCCAGTAACGGACGGCGTCCGAACCGTATTCGTTGAGCACGTCGGTCGGGACGATCACGTTGCCCTTGGACTTGGACATCTTCTTGCGGTCCGGGTCGAGGATCCAGCCGGAGATGGCCGCGTGCTTCCACGGCGCGACGTCCTGCAGGGCATCGGCGCGGACGGCGGTGGAGAACAGCCAGGTCCGGATGATGTCGTGGGCCTGGGGGCGCACGTCGAACGGGAAGACCTTCGCGAAGAGCGCCTCGTCGGTGCTCCAGCCGCCCACGATCTGCGGCGTCAGCGAGGAGGTGGCCCAGGTGTCCAGCACGTCCGCGTCGCCGGTGAAGCCGCCCGGCACGTCGCGCTGGGTTTCCTCGTAGCCGGGGGCCGCGTCGGCCGCTGGATCCACCGGCAGTTGGGAGTCGGCGGGCAGCACGGGGGAGTCGTAGTCGGGGTTGCCGTCGGCGTCGAGCGGGTACCAGACCGGCACCGGCACGCCGAAGAACCGCTGGCGGGAGACCAGCCAGTCGCCGTTCAGGCCGGWGATCCAGTTYTCGTAGCGSGASCKCATGAAGGMCGGGTGGAATTCGATCTCSTTGCCGCGGCCGAYCAGGCGTTCGCGGCGSTCCTCGTCRCGGCCGCCGTTGCGGATGTACCACTGGCGKGAGGTGACSACCTCGAGGGGCTTGTCGCCCTTTTCGAAGAAGTTGACCGGGTGCATGATCTTCTTCGGTTCGCCGTCGAGCAGACCGGCGGCGGCGAGGAGTTCCACCACGGACTCCTTGGCGCTGAAGACCGTTTTGCCGGCGATGGCCTCGAAGGCGGCGCGGCCCTCGGGGGACGTGATCCAGTCGGGGGTTTCGCCGATGATGCGGCCGTCACGGCCCACGATCGCGCGGGTGGGCAGCTGCAGCTCGCGCCACCAGGTGACGTCGGTGAGGTCGCCGAAGGTGCAGACCATGGCGATGCCGGAACCCTTGTCCGCCTTGGCGAGCGGGTGGGCTTTGACCTCCACCTCGACGCCGAACAGGGGCGAGGTGACCTTCTTGCCGAACAGCGGCTGGTAGCGCTCGTCGTCGGGGTTCGCCACCAGGGCCGCGCACGCGGCGAGCAGCTCGGGGCGGGTGGTCTCGATGTAGATCTTCTCGCCCTCGGCGGTGAAGAACGGGTACCGGTAGTACGCGCCGGCGACCTCGCGGTCCTCCAGTTCGGCCTGGGCCACGGCGGTGCGGAAGGTGACGTCCCACAGGGTGGGTGCTTCCGCCATGTACGCGTCGCCGGCGGTGAGGTTGGCCAGGAAGGCCCGCTGCGAGATGGCCCGCGACTTGTCGTCGATGGTCCGGTAGGTCAGGTCCCAGTCCACGGACAGGCCAAGGGTCTGGAAGAGGTTCTCAAAGACCTTTTCGTCCTCGACGGCCAGTTCTTCGCAGAGTTCGATGAAGTTGCGGCGTCCGATCACGTCGAAATCGCGCTGGTTCTTCGCGGGCTCAGCCGGCGGCCGGTAGCCGGCGTCGTACGGGATGGCCGGGTCGCAGCGCACGCCGTAGTAGTTCTGCACGCGACGCTCGGTGGGCAGGCCGTTGTCGTCCCAGCCCATCGGGTAGAAGACGTTCTTGCCGGTCATCCGCTGGTAGCGGGCCAGGACATCGGTCTGGGTGTAGGAGAACATATGCCCCACGTGCAGCGAACCCGACGCCGTCGGCGGGGGAGTGTCGATCGAGTAGACCTGTTCCCGGGTGGTTTCCCGGTTGAACTTGTAGGTCCCTTCCTCGAGCCAGCGCCGGGTGAGGGCGGCTTCCAGCCCCTCCAGGGCGGGTTTGTCCGGAACGTTGATGGGGGCGGTGGTGGGCGTGTCTGTACCCTGCGTGTCTTCAGCCATGGGGCAATTCTTCCATTCTTTTGCACTGCGTCCCGCATCCTTGACCTGCAGTAGCATGCAGCAGATGGAGGAAGACACCGGAAGTTATGCGATAAAGCGCGTTTACGACGAGCCCGCCGACGACGACGGCTGCCGGGTCCTGGTGGACCGGCTCTGGCCCCGCGGCCTCAGCAAGGAGCGCGCGCAGCTGGAGCTGTGGCTCAAGGAAGTTGCGCCCTCACCGCCGCTGCGCACGGAATTCGCCCACATGCAGGAACGGTTCGCGGACTTCCGGGCCGCCTACGAGGCGGAGCTCGAAACCAACCCGGCCGTTGGCACCCTGCGGGAGTTGGCGGCCGGGCACCCGAAGGTGACGCTGCTCTTTGGCGCCCGGGATCCGGAGACCAACCACGCCCGGGTGCTTTTGGAGTTCCTGCAGCGCTAACCCGTTAGGGTGGTGCCATGACTGAGGGCATCCAGAACAATTCAGCAGTAGGCAAAGCAGCGGTCGTCACCGGCGCCAGCACCGGAATCGGCGAGGCGACCGTACGGGCGCTCCGGCAGGAAGGCTGGAGCGTCTTCGCGGTCGCCCGCCGCGCCGATCGGCTCGAGGCGCTCGCCGCCGAAACCGGCGCCGTCGCGCTGCCGGCCGACGTGACCGACGACGACGCCGTCGCCCGGCTGGTGGACGAGGTGACCCGCGCCGGCGGCATCGACACCCTGATCAACATCGCCGGCGGGGCACGCGGCGCGGACAAGGTGGCCGAGGCCAAGACCGAGGACTGGGAGTGGATGTACGACGTCAACGTGCTCGGCACCCTGAAACTCACCCGCGCGTTCCTGCCGATGCTGCGCGCCTGCGGCGAAGGCACCGTCCTGAACCTGACCTCGACGGCGGGCCTGTCCGCGTACGAGGGCGGTGGCGGCTACAACGCCGCGAAGTTCGCCCAGCATGCCCTCACCGGGGCCCTGCGGCTGGAAGAGGCCGAGCACAACCTCCGCGTGATCGAGGTGGCCCCCGGCATGGTGCAGACGGAGGAGTTCTCGCTGAACCGGCTCGGCGACCAGGGCGCCGCGGACCAGGTCTACGCCGGGGTGGAGAAGCCGCTCACGGCAGGCGACGTCGCCGACGTCGTCCGTTATGCGGTAACCGCACCGCACCACGTCAACCTGGACCAGATAGTGATCCGTCCGGTGGCGCAGGCCGCCAACTTCAAGGTGATCCGCAAGGGTTAGCCGGAACCGTCGGGACCGCATGCAGCGGTCCTTTCCGGTAACATCGACTTATCAGCTTTGACCCGGCCATCACCGGTGAGCTTCCGGAAGAACGCCCCGGCGCAGCAGTATCACGCGCCAGGGCCGGTAGAACCGGACGGGTAAGCCCGTCACAGCAGTCAACGAGCGGCCGACGCCGTTGCAGCGCTTTCCTTTGGATTCTTAGGGGGAAGGGGCGGGCAACCGGTGCCGGTAAGTGAGGTGGTACCGCGGTGCCGGTGTTGTTCCGACAGCACAGGGACCGTCCTCGCATCCTGAATGAATCCCGTTGTTCACTAGCTCAACCCAGGATGTCGAGATGACCCATTACCCCAAGGCCTCAGCCGCATCGTCGAGTGCCTCCGCTTCCGCCGCCAACAACTCAGGCGTGTCCGCCGCCGTGAAGTTCCCGGAGGTCGAAGCGCGCATCCTCAAGTACTGGGACCAGGACGGCACCTTCCAAGCCAGCATCGACCAGCGCGCGTCCGACCTTCCCGGCGGCGACCCCGGCAGCAACGAGTTCGTCTTCTACGACGGGCCGCCCTTCGCCAACGGACTGCCGCACTACGGCCACCTGCTCACCGGCTACGCCAAGGACCTCGTGGCCCGCTACCAGACCCAGCGCGGCCGCCGTGTTGAACGCCGTTTCGGCTGGGACACCCACGGGCTGCCGGCCGAGCTCGAAGCCATGAAGCAGCTGGGGATGACGGACAAGACCCAGATCGAGCAAATGGGGATCGACAAGTTCAACGACGCCTGCCGTGCCTCCGTGATGAAGTACGCCGACGAGTGGAAGAGCTACGTCACCCGTCAGGCCCGCTGGGTGGACTTCGACAACGACTACAAGACGCTCAACGTCGAGTACATGGAGTCCGTGCTTTGGGCCTTCAAGCAGCTGCACGAAAAGGGCCTCACCTACAACGGCTACCGCGTGCTGCCCTACTGCTGGAAGGACGAGACGCCGCTGTCCAACCATGAACTGCGGATGGACGACGACGTCTACAAGAACCGCCAGGACCAGACCGTCACGGTGACCTTCCCAATCACGGCAGGGGAGTCCGAGCTTTCCCGGCAGCTCGCCGGGGTGCAGGCGCTGGCCTGGACCACCACGCCCTGGACGCTGCCCACCAACCTGGCCCTCGCCGTCGGACCCGCCATCAGTTACGTGGTGCTCCCGGCCGGCCCGCACGGCATCAAGGCCGCCTCCGCTGAGGCTCCCGTGACCGGCAGCTTCCTGCTCGCCGCGGACCTGCTGGGCGCCTACGCTAAGGACCTCGGCTACGGCGACGGCGCCGAGGGTGCCGCCGCCGCCGAGGCGGCCGTGACCTCCCGGCACAGCGGAACTGAGCTTGAGGGGCTGAGCTACGAACCGCTCTGGACCTACTTCCACGACGCCGAGAAATACGGCACGGAGAACGCCTGGCGCTTCCTCGTCGCCGACTACGTCACCACCACCGACGGCACCGGCATCGTCCACCAAGCTCCCGCCTACGGCGAAGATGACCAGAAGGTCTGTGAGGAGGCCGGCATCCCGGTGGTCCTCTCGGTGGACGAGGGCGCGAAGTTCCTCCCGCTCTTCAGCCACGGCCCGCTGGCGGAGATCGCCGGGCTCCAGGTGTTCGAGGCCAACAAGCCCATCACCCAGGTGCTCCGCGCCGAGGGCCGGCTGGTCCGCCAGGCCAGCTACGAACACTCCTACCCGCACTGCTGGCGCTGCCGCAACCCGCTGATCTACCGCGCGGTGTCCTCCTGGTACGTCGAGGTCACCAAGTTCAAGGACCGCATGTCCGAGCTGAACCAGGAGATCAACTGGATCCCCGGCAACGTCAAGGACGGCCAGTTCGGCAAGTGGCTCGCCAACGCCCGAGACTGGTCGATCAGCCGCAACCGTTACTGGGGCAGCCCCATCCCGGTCTGGCAGTCCACCGACCCCGACTACCCGCGAACCGACGTCTACGGTTCACTCGCCGAGATCGAGGCCGACTTCGGCCGGCTGCCGTTGAACAACGACGGCCAGGTCGACCTGCACCGGCCCTTCATCGACGAACTCACCCGGCCGAACCCGGACGATCCGCGCGGCCCGGAAGAAGGCCAGTCCGAGATGCGCCGCGTCGAGGACGTCCTGGACGTCTGGTTCGACTCCGGCTCAATGCCCTACGCCCAGGTCCACTACCCGTTCCAGAACGAGGAATGGTTCGAAACCCACAATCCGGCCGACTTCATCGTCGAGTACATCGGGCAGACCCGCGGCTGGTTCTACATGCTGCACATCCTCTCCACCGCGCTCTTCGACCGGCCGGCCTTCCGCAACGTCATCAGCCACGGCATCGTGCTCGGCTCCGACGGGCAGAAGATGTCCAAGAGCCTGCGCAACTACCCGGACGTCTCCGAGGTCCTGGACCGCGACGGCTCCGACGCGATGCGCTGGTTCCTGATGTCCAGCCCGATCCTGCGCGGCGGCAACCTCGTGGTCACCGAACAGGGCATCCGCGACGGCGTCCGCCAGGTCATCCTGCCGCTGTGGAACGTTTACAGCTTCTTCACGCTGTACACCAACGCATCTGCGGGGGGCTCCGGGTACGACGCAAAGCTGCGCTACGACGGCTACGCCGACACCCTGGACCAGTACCTGATCGCCAACACCGGMGACCTGGTCCGGAACATGACCGCGCAGCTGGACAGCTACGACATCTCCGGTGCCTGCGACGAACTCCGCGGCTACCTGGACATGCTCACCAACTGGTACGTCCGCCGCAGCCGCCAGCGCTTCTTCGACGAGAACGCCGACGCCTTCGACGCGCTCTACACCGCACTGGAAACCGTCTGCCGGGTGGCGGCCTCGCTGCTGCCGCTGGTCTCCGAGGAGATCTGGCGCGGGCTCACCGGCGGCCGCTCCGTGCACCTGGCCGACTGGCCGGACGCGGACCTGTTCCCGGCCAACCCGGCCCTGGTCGAGGCCATGGACCGGGTGCAGCAGATCTGCTCGACCGGGTCCTCGCTGCGGAAGGCCGCCAACCTCCGGGTTCGCCTGCCGCTGCAGGAGCTCACGGTGGTGGCACCCGGTGCGGCCGCGCTGGAAGGCTTCGCCGGCGTCGTCGCCGACGAACTGAACCTGCGCTCGGTGCGCCTGCTCGACGCGGAGAGCGCCTCCCCGGAGGAATTCGGCATCGAACAGAAGCTTGTGGTCAACGCCCGGGCCGCCGGCCCCCGGCTGGGCAAGAACGTGCAGCAAGCCATCAAGGGCTCCAAGTCCGGCGACTGGTCCGTGGACGACGCCGGCGTGGTCACCGCCGGCGGCCTGGCGCTGGAACCGCAGGAGTACACCCTGGAAACCGTGGTGGCTGCCGCCGCGGAAGGGGAGGCCTCACGTGCAGCCTCAGTGCTTCCCGGCGGCGGCTTCGTGGTGCTCAACACGGAGGTCACCCCCGAGCTCGAGGCCGAAGGTACCGCCCGGGACCTGGTCCGCGCCATCCAGCAGGCCCGCAAGGACGCCGGACTGAACGTCAGCGACCGGATCCGCACCACCGTCACGGCCACGCAGGCCACCGTCGAGGCACTGCTCGCGCACGCCGAACTGGTCAAGACCGAAACCCTGACCCTTGAGCTGGACACCGTTCCCGCCGAGGTCCAGGAACCACTGATCAGCGTCGAAAAACTAGCCAATGAAGCAGGGGCCTAAGCCATGACCGACGAATTTTCCGTAGAGAGCGTCTACGCCGAACTCCTCGGCCGGGCGCCGGAAAACAAGATGGAGCCGCGGCTCGCGCCGCTGTACCGGGCGATGGACATCCTGGGCGAGCCGAACAAGGCGTACCCGATCATCCACATCACCGGCACCAACGGCAAGACCTCCACGGCGCGGATGATCGAGGCCGGGCTGCGGGCCCACGGGCTGAGCACCGGCCGGTACACCAGCCCGCACCTGTCCAAGGTCACCGAGCGGATCAGCATCGACGGCGAACCKGTCCCGGACGAGACGTTTGTCCGGATCTGGGATGAAATCCGCCCTTACCTGGACATCGTGGACGGCGAACTCGTCGCCGAGGGCCAGCCCCGGCTGACCTACTTCGAGTGCCTCACCATCCTGGGCTTCGCGGTCTTCGCGGACCAGCCGGTCAACGTTGCCGTGATCGAGGTGGGCCTGGGCGGGATCACCGATGCGACCAACGTCGGCGACGGCCAGGTCGCCGTCGTTACCCCGATTTCACTGGACCACACCGATCTGCTGGGGGAGACCACCGAGGAGATTGCCTACGAAAAGGCCGGCATCATCAAGCCCGGCGGGTTCCTGGTCAGCGCGGCGCAGCCGGTTGACGCGGCACAGGTCCTGCTGGAGAAGGCCAAGGAAGTGAACGTGCCGTTCCGCTTCGAGGGCGTGGAGTTCGGCGTCGAGTCCCGCACGGTCGCCGTCGGCGGCCAGATGGTGACCGTGCAGGGCATTGCGGGCCGCTACGAGGACCTGCTGGTGCCGCTGCACGGGGCACACCAGGCGGAAAACGCCGCCGTCGCGATCGCCGCTCTGGAAGCGTTCTTCGGCGCGGAGAAGCCGCTCGACGCCGAAGTGCTGCAGGAGGCTTTCGCGTCCGTCACGTCTCCGGGCCGACTCGAGGTGCTTCGCACGGCGCCGACCATCATCGTGGACGCGGCGCACAACCCGGAAGGCATCCGGGTGTCTGCAGAGGCCATCCACGAGGCCTTCAGCTTCAGCAAGCTCGTGGTGGTGGTGGGCGTGCTGAAGGAAAAGGACGCCGAGGAGATCCTCCGTCAGCTCAAGGAATCCCTCGGCGACCTCGCCGCGGAGTACTGCTTCACCCAGTCCAACTCGCCGCGCGCCGTTCCGGCCGAGGACCTGGCCGAGCTGGCACTGGACCTAGGTTTCGGCGAGGACAACATCCACGTCGCCGAGAAGCTCGACGACGCCCTCGAGTGGGCGGTGGAGCGGGCCGAAGCCAATGACGACCTAGCCGGCGGGATCCTGGTCACGGGGTCCATCACGCTCGTGGCCGAGGCCAGGATCCTGCTCGGGAAGACCGAGGCGTAACCGATGGCCAAACTCACCAAGGCCCAGCGCGAGTGGCGCCCGGGCATGCCCAAGAAGCGCCGGTCCACGAAAGTCATGTTCGCCTCCACGGTGCTGCTGCTGGAGGCCTTCGTGGCGCTCTTCGGCACTCTGGCGGTCTTCGGGCTGCGGCGCGGCGAGCTGCCGCCGTTCCTGATTTTCGGGGCCGGCATCGGACTGTGCGTGGTGCTGGTACTGACCTGCGCCGTGCTCTCGAAGCCGTGGGGTGTTGGCCTTGGCTGGATCCTGCAGCTGCTGCTGATCCTCACCGGCATTGTGGAGCCCACCATGTACCTGGTGGGCGGCCTGTTCGCGATCACCTGGTGGTACGGCATCCGGACCGGCATCCGGATCGACCGCGAAGCCGGCCAGCGCGAACGCGAGCAGGCGGCCTGGGAGGCCGCGAATCCCGACGCTCCCAGCAATTAGACTTGTCCCCAACCCCACCCCAACCCTTAGGAGCAGCTGTGAGCAYTGAGCGCACCCTCGTCCTGATCAAGCCCGACGGCGTCGCCCGCAACCTGACCGGCAGCATCATCGCCCGGATCGAAGCCAAGGGCTACACCCTGGCSGAACTSAAGAAGGTCAACGCCASCCGCGAACTCCTCGAACAGCACTACGAGGARCACGTCGGCAAGCCGTTCTACGAGCCSCTGGTGGAATTCATGCTCAGCGGACCGGTGGTGGCCGCGATCTTCCAGGGCCACCGCGTGATCGAGGGCTTCCGCTCGCTCGCCGGCACCACGGACCCGACGACGGCGGCGCCCGGCACCATCCGCGGCGACTTCGGCCGCGACTGGGGCCTGAAGGTCCAGCAGAACCTGGTCCACGGCTCCGACTCGCCCGAGTCCGCCGAGCGCGAGATCAAGATCTGGTTCTAACCCTCCCGCGCCCCACCGAGGTGACAGCTAAGGCCAATGTTCGCACTGAA
>NZ_JBFRFD010000026.1:0-13876 GCF_052114645.1 Arthrobacter sp. 2YAF22_2 | reverse complement strand
GCCCCGCGGCGAGCGAGGCGCCCCGGGTGCCGCCGGCCTGGTAGCCGCTGAGGATGATGGCGTTCTTGGCATCGGGTCCGTAGGCGGCGACGTGGTGCAGGATCCTGCCGCCGGTCAGCATGCCGCTGGCGGAAATGATGATCATCGGGCCGCCGCGCAGGTTCAGCAACCTGGACTCGTCCACGCTCCGCGTGAGCTTGGCGAGGCGGTACATGTTCTCGTATTCGTCCTTCTTGAGCCGGTGCTCTTCGGGGTGCCGCTGGTACATGCCGGAGGCGTCGATGGCCATCGGGCTGTTGAGGTACACCGGAATGTCCGGAATCGCGTTCCTGCGACGAAGCCTCGACAGGTACAGCATGAGGGTCTCGGCCCGGCCGACGGCGAACGCGGCAAACAGCACCACCCCGCCGCGCTTGGCCACCCGGGTGATGATCTCGCCGAGCTGTTGTTCGGGATCCAGCTCGGAATGCTTCCGGTTGCCGTAAGTGGACTCCGTGACAAGCACGTCGACGGCGCCCAGCGCCCGGGGCGGGAACATGAAAGGATCATCCGCACGGCCCAGGTCGCCGGTGAAGTGCACCGACTCGGAGCCGAACCGGACGTGCACCTGCGCCGCCCCCAGGATGTGTCCGGCCGGCACGAACGTCATTTCCATTCCGCCACCAAGGTCCAGCGCGTCGTCGAAGTCCCGTATCTTAAAGCTGTTCAGGGACTTCACTGCATCCTCGGCGGTGTAGAGCGGCAGCGCCGGGCTGTGCCCGGTGGACCCGCGGTGCGTCGCGTAGCGTGCCTCTTCCTCCTGCAGATAGCCGCTGTCCGGCAGGATCAGCTTGCACAGCTCGGTGGTGCCCTCGGTGGCGTAGACCGGCCCGGCGAAGCCGTCCCGGACCAGCGCCGGGACATAGCCRGTGTGGTCCAGGTGCGCATGGGTCAGGATGACAGCGTCGAGCGAGCGGGGCGGGACCGGAAAGGGCAGGCGGTTGCGCTCGCGGCTGCGTTTGTAGCCCTGGAACAGCCCGCAGTCGACCAGCACCCGGCGCCCGCCGGCCTCCAGCAGGTAGCGGGAACCGGTCACGGTGTCCGTGGCACCGAGGAACCGGAGGGTCGGCTGCTCATGCTTCATGGTGCTTCCGTTCCGGAATCCCGCATATCGACGTCGAGAGCCCAATAATGCAAGGCTCCGCGTGTGCCATAACGCCTCATAGGGCCAAAGGTCACGGACGCCAACGCGTGCCCCGGTCCCCGGGAGTTCCGGCCGAAAAGTAGACCGCCGGAGCTATCAGGAAGTCCTGATAATTCCGGCGGTCCCATTCAGCTCGGTTGTTGGCGTTGGCCTAGTAAGTCAGGAGAATATATCCCGGGCCACCCCCATGATGATCCTGTCCCCGGGAACAGATTTCCGCAGGTAGTCCTCGACGGCCCAGTCATCTAGCGAGATACAACCGGCCGTGGCGACTTTGTGTTCGTGAAGGAAAATAGCAAACCCGGCGTCCTGCACAATTTGAGAGTCGGGCGGCCTGTTGTAGTTGATCACCGCCCCCTGCCGATAGTCGTGGGAGCGGCCTGTGGCAAAATACCACATGTTTTCATCCCAACCGACCCAGGAAGTGGACTCGAAGTATTTGTTATAGGTGTCAGTCCAAGGGTTTCCGCCCCACCGCGAGTTCGGGTTCAGCAGCCGGTACGGGAGCGCAGTCCCGGGGTTGCCGAGTCCAAACGCTTCGGTCACCGAGTAGGAGCCGGTGGGCGAGAAATTATTGCGTGTGGGCCCGGAGGCGACTCCTGGCGGCTTAAACCCACTAGCGCCGACCCGACCGTCCGTCCTCCAATCAATTACATATGTCCCTGCCACCCGCAGGCAATACACGACGGCAGCGTAGGACTGACCGTAATCGGCTGCGTAGGTCAGGAGTACACGTTTGGCGCCGGCTGTCGGATATTTGATCGCTCCCTCGTTGAGATTCGAGCATTCCGACCGCCCGTAGTCCTTCGCAGCGGACGGCGTCCACGTAAGGTAGCCGCCTTGGAATGCCTGGACGCATTCCCCGCCTGAGCACACCTCAGGCGTCGCAGGATAGCCTAGGTAGCTCAAGTGCCACCCCATAGACGCGTACTTGGTTTGCATGCCTCCACGAATGGGCTGGGCGCCTGTGGCTGGCGACCAAAAGATAAGTCCGCCCTGGAACCACTGATAGCAGCCGCCCCTGGGTTGGTTGCAGATCTCATTTTCGATCGGATATCCGAGGTAGCCGGATACTCCGCCCTGCTCTTGGTACCTGCCCTTGATTCCGCCGTTGACAGAGTGAGCTCCCGTGGCCGCCGACCACATAATGGTGCCGCCCTGGTACTCCTGGCGGCAACCGGAGTTCGGGCCGTCGCAAATCTCTTCCGACACCGGGTAGCCAAGGCCGCCGTTCTCGTACCCGCGGCTCGCCCAGTCTCTGCGCATGTCGCCTTGGCTTATGTGCGCGCCGCTTGCAGGCGACCAAACGATTGCTCCGCCTTGGTAGTTCTGGTAGCACCCGCTGCCTTTAAGGCCGCAAATCTCCTTGGACGTGGGGAAGCCGAGCTTCCCCTGTTCAGCGTCTGCGCTTGCATACAGTGCGCCGATCGCCCCGGGAGCCCATACTCCGAAGGCCCCGGATGAGGGCGACCACATGATCCTGAACTGTCCAAACTCCTGTACGCAGCCTTGGTCCTTGAGCGTGCAGGCTTCCGCGGAAGTCGGGTATCCGGTGCCCGCGTACCCGCCGTAGAGTCCGTAGACCACGCCGCCGATGGCCCCACGAGTCCAGACTTGCTGGTAGCCGCCGACCGGCGTCCACGCGAGGTCCGTGCCTTGCGAGTACCGCTGCGCGCAACCAGCTGGATCGCACTTCTCATCTGTGACCGGGTAGCCAAGCGTAGCCATACCGCCCCGGGTCGTCCACTCCGGTCCGGTTTTGCCCTGGCCGAGAAGGACGGCATGGGCTCCGGTGGCGGCGGTGTAGTAGATGTCGCCCGCCGTGAACGTCTCATGACAGAGGCCGGACGGGTCGCATCTCTCATTGGAGGTTGGCTCTCCCAGTGGACCGGTGGCGCCCCCGAGCTGTTGCCATTTGGCGCCGATGGCCCCGAACGGAACGTAGAGCGTGGCTGCGGCGCCCCCTTGGACGGCAGGGGTCGTTGCTTCCGCGGTTGGAGCGGGCCTTCCCGGAGTCAGAGTCGCGGGTGTGGAGCTGTCCACTTGCGGGGTCGGCTTAGTCGTCGGGGCCGGGGCCACCGGCGTCTGTGTGGGCACCTGGACGATGGGAACCGTGCCAGCAGGTGAGTCTAGGGGTGCAGGCGTGGCCTGCTGGCTCGTCGTGGATGTCGCAGGAGTCGGGGTGGGCGTGGTCRCCTTGGCAGGAAGGGCAAGCCCGACCGACAGCAGTGTGGCTATCGCCGCCACAGCAACGGCACGGTTCCGAGGTTTCGTACGAACCGTGTTCATTTCGAGACCACCGCTTCGCAAGTGGACCCGGTCGGCGCGCCCGAGGCGAAGTTTTCTGCCCGGACCGTTTCCTTGGCGCCGGGGGCTACCGTCTGTTCGATCATGGCGTGCCCGGCTGGGCTGCTGGTCGTGCCGACGGCAACTGCGACCGTGTACTTGACTGCGGTGGAACCGGGGTTTGTCAGCGTTCCAGAGAACGACCACGAACCAGCCGGGTCTGCCGCGCAAACGACCTCGCTAAGTGCGTCTGAGGCTAAGGCGGAGGGCGCCGGCAGTGTCGATACAGAAGACACAGGGCCCGACGGTTGTGGTGCAGTTCCCGAAACCGAGGAGTTATTTGATTCTAAGGTCGGAGAGTTGACGGGTGGATTGGACGCTGGCGGACTACAAGCGGCCAAGGCTAATAAACCCACCGCGCACCCCCCAAAGAGCGGTGTCCATTGGTGCATTGATTCCTCCAAACTGGTGACAGGCTCCCCAATCAATAGACGATTTGGCAGGAAAGATCTGTCAGGATATTGCGGAGGCTATCAGACCAAAAACAATCAACATATGTTGAAACGGCCTCTTGACGTAAATGTTGCTTGGACGGAATGAACGCACCGCCCCGCACGCGAGAATTTCGTTCCTCAAACACAGAGTTTCCGCGGTCCCCCGATTTCTTACACCCCTTGTTTGCGCCATCAGTTCCGCCCATCTCTCCGGGCATTCCAATGGCCTAGCGAGCAGGCGAAGCTTCAAAGCTGCGCACTGCCGGTATTCGCCGACTAACCGAACGCACTCGCGGAGCGTCTGCCGGAGGCACCGAGGCTACAGTGGTCGCTCTGGCCTTGGCCCCGACCGGCGGCGGCGAGCACCTCGCAGCCTACAAAGTTCCCCGTCGGGTCGTGGTGCTGGAGGTGCTGCCGCGCTCCCTGATCGGCAAGGTCCTGCGGCGGGAGATCCAGGACACGTTGATGGCCGGCTGACGGGTCGCTGGGAACCCGCCAGCCGGCGGTACCATCGCGCGCTTCCGGGCAACGGTGCTCCTTTGCGGTCCGCGGCGGGGCGACGCCGATGCTCGGGCGACGCACGTCCACTTCCGGAGGCAGATGGTGGAACCACAATGCTGGCTGATGCTTGCAAAAATCTGGGACCGCCGGGACCGCCGCTGCCGCCGCCTTCTTCGCGGACCCTGCGACTTGCTTGCTGCGCCGCTGGCGGGCTGAGAATCCTGATACGGGCGTGCGGGCACCGTGCCGTGCGGGTAGGGTGCCCAGTGTAGGTATGCCCAGCGTAGGGATGCCCGCCGCCGGACGCCGGCGGCGTCTGCAGAAGGGAAGCTGACGTGACTCGTAAGACTCCGCGCGTGGAGGAAACCGACGAAAAGGACCTTCAGGTCGGCGACGGACCGAAGCACTGGGCCGCCGGCGTGCCCGGCGTCTACCATTCGATGAAACCCGCCCTCGAACATATGGGGGTGAACCGGACCCGCAAGACGGTCATGAAGATGAACCAGAAGGACGGCTTTGACTGTCCCAGCTGCGCCTGGCCGGACCCCCATCACAGGAAGGCCTTCGAGTTCTGCGAAAACGGCGCCAAGGCGGTCACGTGGGARGCGACGCCGGTGGTCATCCCGACGTCGTTCTGGGCGGAGAACTCGGTCAGCGAGCTGCGGAACCGCTCGGACTACTGGCTTGGCATGCAGGGCCGGCTGACGGAACCTGTCTACAAGCCCGCCGGTGCGGACCATTACCAGCCGGTGAGCTGGGACGAGGCGATCCGGATCATAACGGAGAAGCTCAAAGGCCTGGCCTCCCCCGACGAGGCCGCCTTCTATACGAGCGGCCGCACCTCCAACGAGGCCGCGTTCCTCTACCAGCTCCTCGTCCGGGGCTACGGCACCAACAACCTGCCGGACTGCTCGAACATGTGCCATGAGTCTTCGGGGTGGGCCATGGGCCAGACCATCGGCATCGGCAAGGCCACGGTCAACTTCGACGACTACGCCGAGGCAGATCTCATCATCATCATGGGCCAGAACCCCGGCACCAACCATCCGCGGATGCTCACGGAGCTGGAAAACTGCAAGCGCAACGGCGGCGAGATCGTGGCAGTGAACCCGCTGCCCGAGGCCGGCCTGCACCGCTATAAGAACCCGCAGAAGGTCAGGGGCATCGTCGGGCACGGCACGCCCATCGCGGACCAGTTCATGCATGTCCGGATCGGCGGGGACATGGCCCTCCTCCAGGCAGTCTCCAAGCGTGTCCTCGACGCGGAGGCAAAGAACCCCGGCACCGTCCTGGACCACGCCTTCCTCGATGAGCACTGCGAAGGCCTCGACGAGCTTAAAGAGCACCTGGCTCTGCTGGATGAGCAGGCTGTGCTGGACGCGACGGGGCTGCGCACCGAGGAGATCGACGAGCTTGCGGCCCGGTACCTGAAGGCCGAGAAGGTCATCATCACCTGGGCGATGGGGATCACGCAGCAAAAAAAGGGCGTCGCAACCATCAAGGAAATGATCAACCTGCTCCTGCTGCGCGGCAATATGGGCAAGCCCGGCGCCGGAGCCTCCCCGATCCGCGGCCACAGCAACGTGCAGGGCGACCGCACCATGGGTATCTGGGAACAAATGCCGCAGTCCTTCATGGAAGCCCTTGGCAAGGAATTCGACTTCGACCCGCCCCGCGACCACGGCGTTGACGCGGTCGAAACCGTCAACAAGATGCAGGAAGGAGAACTCAAGGTGTTCATGGCCGTCGGTGGCAACTTCGTCGGCGCCATCTCCGACACCAACGCCGTCGAGGCCGCGATGGCCGGGACGGAAATGTCCATCCAGGTCTCCACGAAGCTCAACCGATCACATGTGGTCACGGGCGCGGAAGCGTTGATCCTGCCCACCATGGGACGGACCGAAATCGACATCCAGGAATCCGGCGAGCAGTTTGTCTCGGTTGAGGACACGGTCTGCGCGGTCCACCCCTCGTGGGGCAGCGTGGAACCTGTTTCCCACCATCTGCTCTCCGAGCCGGCCATTCTCAGCCGCCTGGGCAAGGCGCTGGTAGGCGACAAAATCAAGGCTGACTGGGACGGCTACGAGAAGAACTACGACCTGATCCGGGACCATATTTCCCGTGTCGTGGGCGGCTGCGAGAACTACAACGAGAGGATCCGCCAGGAGGGCGGCTTTATCCTCGCCAACGGCCCCCGGGACTCCCGCACCTTCCCGACGCCGACCGGCAAGGCCGTGCTCACCGTCAACGAACTCGAACACGTGGAGCGGCCGGCGGGCACCCTGATCCTGCAGACCATGCGCTCACACGACCAGTTCAACACGACGATCTACGGCCACGATGACCGCTACCGGGGCATCAAGAAGGGCCGCCACGTGGTCTTTGTGAATCCCGAGGACATCAGCGAACTGGGCCTCTCCGACGGACTCTTCGTGGACATCCACGGCGAGTACAACGACGGCGTGGACCGCGTGCTGCGCAAATTCCGGGTGGTCTCCTACCCGACGGCGCGCGGCTGTGCTGCCGCCTACTATCCGGAGGCCAACGTGCTGGTGCCGTTGAACCACACCGCCGAAGGCAGTAACACCCCGGTCTCGAAGGCCGTCATTGTCCGCCTCGAGCCAAGCCTGGACCAGAACCCGGACAGCAAGGCCCGGCTCCACTCGGCCCCGGGAGTCACCACGCCAGCCTGAGGCAGCGGCTCTGCTGCCCGGCGCGGGACATGCCCAGTCCCGGCCGCGTCCACTGGACATAATGCCAACAGACCCATCCCTGGCAACCAGGGATGGGTCTGTCCACAGGGTGCAACGAGCCCGTCACGGGGCGGATGAACCCCCGTGCAGGTTCCCGCCGCGGACGCCTGAGCTACTGGGCGCGCTTGGCCCAGCCCTCCTCGTCGGGGCCGCCGGTCTCGCCGTGTTCGCACAGTTCGATGACCTTGTTCGACGCGGCGTGCACGGCTTCCTGGGTGCTCTTCCGGCCGTGGGTCGACGCCGTACCTGCGGCGTAGCCCACGATGAACGCGCTGATGGCATCAGCGTGCGGCCCCACGGCCTTCAAGGACTCGTCCGCAACTTCGACGATCTTTTCGTGGTCCACCTCCAGGTCCAGGATCTGCAGCGCCTGGATCAGGCGGGCACTCCAGTGCCGCAACGCGTTGTCTTCATCTCGGGGCAAGGTCATGTGCTGTTCCTCTTCGTCGGGAAAGGCTTCTCGATCGGCTGTCCCTCAAGGGTTAGCACCGATCCCGGCCGATATGCAACGCGTCAGCCGCGAGTCCCGGCAATTCAGCCGGCATCCGAGGCTCCGGCGACTAGCTCCATAGGGCGACGTGGAACTTTGAGCCGCGGCGCTCCAGCCCGCGCGAACCGCCGCGGGCGACCATCGCCGCGGTGGCATCTGCGGTGCCGACGAAGCGCTGCAGGGTTTGYGCCATGGTCGTGGTCCTGTGTTGGTCCAGCGTGCTGGCCCACCAGAGGCCGGGAACCGGGGTTCCGGCGACGGGCACCCGCAGGAGCGCGCCGCTGACGAGTTCGGTCCGTACGATATGGCCGAGGGCGAGCATTACCCCCTCCCCTGCCCGCACAGCCGCCAAGGCATCGGTTTCGCTGCTGAGCCTGATGATCTCCGGCACGACCCCCAGCGACGCGAGCCAACGGCTCTCCTCCGAACTGTCGAGGATGCCGGCGGGACCGGCGAACCACGGCCTGCGCAGCAGCCGCCCCACCGGGAGCGGGCCGTGCAGCCGCCCCAACGGGTCCGTCGCCGCCGCGACGAAGACGCGCTGGTAGCGCAGGAACGGCACGGATTCCAGGCCGGGCTCGACGCCCGGAGTACCCGCGGCTGCAGGCGGCCGGGCACCCAGCGCGATGTCGTAGGCGCGTTCGAGCAGGAGGCCAGCCAGGTCTTCGGCGGGTTCGGCGACCACATCCACCAAGGCGCCGGGCACGCGTTTGGTGAACAGGTCCAGCAGGCGGCCGGCCGCGTGCTCGGCGAACGGCGCGGTGGCGGCGATCTTCAGCCGCCCGGCGTCGTTCTTGGCGTGGTTCACTTCCCAGCGTGCCTGGTCCGCCAGCCCGACGATGTTCTGTGCGTGGTCAGCCAGGGCCCGGCCGCCGGGAGTCAGACTGATGCCGCCGGGCGCCCTGATAAACAGGGGGTCACCCAGGTCCTGGCGAAGCGACGCCAGGGCGGCCGAGACGGCGGGCTCGCTGACCCCCAGGGCCGCGGCGGCGGCGTGCAGGGAGCCCAGGCGCGCCACGAGAGCGAACGTCCGCAACTGGCTCAACGTCATCGGCACGGCTTCATAACCTTTCGCTTATCACGATATTGACACCCCCGTCGGGGCGGGGCAAGACTGGCCGTAATTCGGCGCCGCGCGACGTTGCCGGCGCCTCGGAGTGAGGTGGGACTATGCAGATTCCGGCTCCATTCGATTACGCCCGGGCCACCACAGTGGAGAACGCGCTCGAGCTGCTGGCGCGCCACGGTCCCGACTCGCGGATCATCGCCGGAGGGCACAGCCTGCTCCCGATGATGAAGCTCCGGCTCGCCCGGCCGGAGTGGCTGATCGATATCAATGACCTCTACGAGCTCGACTACATCCTGCGCGACGGGGACGAGTTGCGCGTCGGTGCCCTGACCCGCCACACCACGCTGCTGGAATCGGATGAGGTCGCGCAGCTGTTCCCGATTGTCCGGGACGCCGAGCGAGTGATCGCCGACCCGGTGGTGCGCAACCGCGGCACCATCGGAGGCTCGCTGTGCCAGGCCGACCCGGCCGAAGACCTCTCCACTGTCTGCAGCGTCCTCGGGGCGGTGGCCGTCGTCCGCGGTCCCGGCGGCGAGCGCACCCTGACTATGCGCGACTTCCACCGCGGCCCCTACCAGACCGCCGTCGGACAAGACGAACTGCTGTGCGAAGTCCGCTTCCCTGTCCGTCCGCGCGCCGGGAGCGCCTACGAGAAGGTGGAACGGCGAACAGGCGACTGGGCCGTGGGTGCTGCGGGCGCGGCCGTGACGCTGGCCGAGGACGGCAACATCGCCGACGCCGCCGTCGGGCTGACGGCGCTGGGCCTGGACCACACCGTCGAGGGGATTGCCGCGCTGATGGGCGGCATGCGCCCCTCCGAGGAGGTGTTCGCCGACGCCGGACGGCTCGCCGCCGAAGGCAGCAACGCGGTCGCGGACCAGCGCGGACCGGTCGACTACAAACGGCATCTGGCCGACGAACTCACCCGGCGGGTATTGCGGCGGGCCTGTGCCCGTGCCGCCCAGACGGCCGCCCAGACCCAGGAAGGCTGAAGCGCATGCAGATCAGCATGACCGTGAACGGCAACGAAGTATCCAGCGAGATTGAACCGCGTGTGCTCCTGGTCCATTACCTCCGCGAGGTGCTGGGCCTGACCGGGACCCACTGGGGCTGCGACACGAGCAACTGCGGGACCTGCGTGGTCCTGATGGACGGCCAGCCCGTCAAGTCCTGCACAGTGCTCGCGGCGATGGCCGCCGGGCACGACATCCGCACCGTCGAGGGGCTCGCGACCGGGGCCACGCTGGACCCGGTCCAGCAAGGCTTCATGGAGGAACACGGGCTGCAATGCGGTTTCTGCACCCCGGGCATGATGCTTACCGCACGTGCCCTGCTGGATAAGAACCCGCACCCTGACGCGGGCGAGATCCGGCAGGCCATCTCCGGGCAGATCTGCCGGTGCACCGGGTACGCGACGATCGTCCGCTCCGTGCAATGGGCGGCGGCCCATCCGGCAGCCGTTGCCGGCGCCGGGCTCGAAGGTGCCGCCGAGGTCCTCGACGGCACCGACACCGTGGTGCAGGACGTCGCCACGGAAACCGACGACGCAGAGGTGAAGGCATGACTGTCATCCACGAGCGGGAGAGCAACCCCGCAGCCGGCGATGCTGACCGGCCGATCGGCTATGGCCGGATCCAGCGCAAGGAAGACCCCCGTTTCGTCCGCGGGAAGGGCAACTACATCGACGACCTTGTACTGCCCGGCATGCTGCACGGCGCGATCCTGCGGGCCCCCGTGGCGCACGCCCGGCTTGTCTCGATTGACACCACCAACGCCCTGGCCCACCCCAAGGTGCTCGCCGTCATCACTGGCAAGGACCTCGAAGGGCTCAAGCTCGCCTGGGCCCCGACCCTTTCCGCCGATGTGCAGGCGGTGCTGGTCACGGACAAGGTCCGCTTCCAGGGGCAGGAGGTCGCGTTCGTGGTGGCCGAGGACCGCTACGCCGCCCGGGACGCGTTGGAACTCATCGACGTCGAATACGACGTGCTGCCGCCGCTGGTGGACGCACGCAAGGCCCTGGACGCCGATGCCCCCGTCATCCGGGACGAAATCCCGGGCCGGACGGACAACAAGATCTTCGACTGGGAGATCGGCGACGCGGCGGAGACCGACGCCGTGTTCGCGAGCGCCGACGTCGTGGTCAGCCAGGAGATGGTCTACCCGCGGGTGCACCCGGCCCCGATGGAGACCTGCGGCGCCGTCGCCGATTTTGACCCGGTGGACGGCAAGCTGACCCTCTACGAGACCACCCAGGCCCCGCACGCCCACCGGACGCTGTTCGCGATCGTGGCCGGCATCCCGGAGCACAAGATCCGGATCGTCTCCCCGGACATCGGCGGCGGTTTCGGCAACAAGGTCGGCATCTACCCGGGCTACATCCTCGCCGTCGTCGGCTCGATCGTCACGGGACGGCCGGTGAAGTGGGTGGAGGACCGGTCCGAAAACCTGATGTCCACCTCGTTCGCCCGCGACTACATCATGCAGGGCGAGATCGCCGCGACCAGGGACGGCAAGATCCTCGCGCTGCGCACCAATGTCCTGGCCGACCACGGCGCCTTCAACGCCACCGCCCAGCCCACCAAGAACCCCGCCGGCTTCTTCTCGATCTTCACCGGCAGTTACGACCTGCAGGCCGCCTACTGCAAGGTGACCGGCGTCTACACGAACAAAGCGCCCGGCGGAGTGGCCTACGCCTGCTCGTTCCGCGTCACCGAGGCCGTCTACCTGGTGGAGCGGATGGTGGACGTGCTGGCCCGGAAGCTGGAAATGGACCCCGCGGAGCTGCGGCTGAAGAACTTCATCAAGCCGGAGCAATTCCCGTATGCGAACAAGACCGGCTGGGTCTACGACTCCGGCAATTACGAGGCGGCCATGCGGCTGTCCATGGAGCTGGCCGGCTATGAGGACCTCCGGCGCGAGCAGCAGGCCAAACGCGCCAACGGCGAGCTGATGGGCATCGGCGTCTCATTCTTCACCGAAGTCGTCGGCGCCGGGCCGCGCAAGCACTTCGACATTGTCGGCCTGGGCATGGCCGACGGCGCCGAACTGCGGGTGCACCCCACCGGCAAGGCCGTCGTCCGGCTGTCAGTGCAAAGCCAGGGGCAGGGCCACGAGACCACGTTCGCCCAGATCGTCGCGGAGGAGCTCGGCATCCCGCCGGAGAATATCGACGTCGTCCACGGCGACACGGACCAGACACCGTTCGGGCTGGGCACCTACGGGAGCCGCTCGACGCCGGTCAGCGGCGGCGCCGTGGCGCTGGTGGCCCGCAAGGTGCGGGAGAAGGCGAAGCTGATTGCCGCGGTCATGCTGGAGACCCGACCCGAGGACCTCGAGTGGGAGAAGGGCCGCTGGTTCGTCAAGGGCGACCCCACAGCCGGGAAGACCATCGAGGAGATCGCCATGGCCGCGCACGGCACCCTGACGCTGCCGGAGGGCGTGGACGGGAACCTCGACGCGGAGGTCACCTACGACCCGCCCAACCTGACCTTCCCGTTCGGCGCCTACATCTGCGTCGTCGACGTCGACCCGGGCACCGGCCACGTCAAGGTGCGGCGCTTCATCGCGGTGGACGACTGCGGGACCCGGATCAACCCGATGATCATCGAGGGCCAGGTGCACGGCGGCCTGACCGACGGCGTCGGGATGGCCCTGATGGAGATCATCGAGTTCGACGCGGACGGCAACAACCTCGGCGGCTCCTTCATGGACTACCTGATCCCCACGGCGATGGAAGTGCCGGACTGGGAGACCGGGTTCACCGTCACACCCTCCCCGCACCACCCCATCGGTGCCAAAGGCATCGGCGAGTCCGCCACGGTCGGCTCGCCGCCGGCGATCGTCAACGCGGTGGTCGACGCGCTGGCGCCCTTCGGCGTGGTTCACATGGACATGCCCTGCACGCCGGCCCGGGTCTGGGCCGCCATGCAGGGCCGGGCCAGGCCGCCGGTGTGAGATGACGACCGAGGCAGATTCCCCCACCGCACGGGCCGCGGAGCTCGCCGCCCGGCGCGAGCCGTTCGTGCACGCGACGGTGGTACGCGCCCAGCATCCCACCAGCGCCCGCGCCGGAGACACCGCACTGGTGCTGCCCGGCGGCGAGATCCACGGTTTCGTCGGCGGCAGCTGCGTCGAGTCCTCGGTCCGGGAATACGGACTGCGGGCGCTCGCCTCCGGGGAACCGCTGTTGCTGCGCGTCCTGCCGGGCGAGCCGTCGCACCGGGCCGAGGAGGGCGCCGTCGAAGTGTCCAACCCGTGCCTGAGCGGCGGTGCGATCGAGATCTTCCTGCAGCCGCGCATCCCGGCGCCCCGGGTGGTGGTGGTCGGGGCCGCGCCGGTGGCGCAGGCGCTCGCCGCGCTCGGGGCCGGCGTCGGTTTCGACGTCGAACTCGCCGACGGCGACGCGGCGGAGCCCCGCCCGGACGACGCCGCCCTGATCGTGGCCTCACACGGCAAAGCCGAGGAGGGCGCCCTCGAGGCCGCGCTGCGCGCCGGGGTCCCGTACGTGGCCCTCGTGGCGAGCGAGACGCGCGGTGCCGCCGTGCTGGACTCGCTTGAGGTGGATGACGTGCTCCGCTCACGGGTCTACACCCCGGCGGGCCTGCAGCTTGGGGCCCGGACGCCTGGCGAGATCGCGCTGTCCATCCTCGCGCAGCTGGTGCAGGAGCGGGCTGCGGCGCGGGCCCATGCACAAACCGACGGCGTTCCGGCGCCGTCCACCCCGCAGCCGAAGACAGCGGTGGACCCGGTGTGTGGCATGTCGGTGCCAGCGGTGGAGGCGTCCCTGCACCTCGAGCACAACGGCGCCACGGTGTACTTTTGCTCCCCCGGCTGTCGGGCCTCCTTCCGTAAGGATCCGGAGCGCTATGCCCTCATCAGCTGACTCGCCCCGCCTGGCCCGTACCGCGGCCGTCATCCTCGCCGCCGGCAGCTCGCGGCGCCTGGGCCGGCCCAAACAGCTGCTCCCCTACGGCGAGGGAGTGCTGCTGGATGCCGTGCTCGCGACGGCGCGGCGCTGCGGGTTCGGCCAGACCGTGCTGACGCTGGGCGGATCGGCCGAGGAGGTACTCGGCGCCGTGGACACCACCGGCTGTGAGGTGG
>NZ_JBFRFD010000025.1:0-14081 GCF_052114645.1 Arthrobacter sp. 2YAF22_2 | reverse complement strand
CCGCCATATCGCGGGGGACGGCGGCGCCTTGGCGTGCCTCAGGCTCATGCCAGGCCCAAGCCCAAGCCCAGGCCCAGGTTCAGGCGGCCGGCGCCGAGGCCACCCCCGGCGCCAGGAACTTCTTGCCGGTGACCCGCTCGGAGGCGCCCACCCGGTCCAGGTAGGGGGTGATGCCGCCGAGGAACATCGGCCAGCCGGCGCCGAGGATGACGCAGAGGTCGATGTCTTCCGGGCCGGACACAACGCCTTCGGCCAGCATCAGGCCGATCTCCTCGGCGAGGGCGTCCTGGGTGCGGCGCAGCACCTCTTCCGCGGTGGAAGGTGAGTCGCCAAAGGACATCAGCGCCAGGGTTTCGGCCGGGATGACCGGGTGGCCGGACTTTACCGACGCCGGATCCCAGATGGACTTGATGCCGTTGTCGATCAGCGCCTGCAGGTTCGCCGAGACGGTGAAGCGGTCACCGAACGCGGTGTGCAGGGATTCCTGGACGTGCTGGGCGACGGGGAGCCCCACCATGGCACCGAGCGTGAACGGCGTCATCGGCAGCCCCATCGGGCGCAGCGCGTTGTCGGCCACCTCGGCCGGGGTGCCCTCGTCGAAGGCGCCCGTCACTTCACCCATCAACCGCAGCAGGAGCCGGTTGACCACGAACGCCGCGGCATCCTTGACCAGCACGGCGGACTTCCTGAGGCCCTTGGCCAGTTCGAACGCGGTGGCCAGCACGGCGTCGTCGGTCTTGGGAGCGCGGACGATCTCCAGCAGCGGCATCACAGCCACCGGATTGAAGAAGTGGAATCCCACCAGCCGCTCCGGGTTCTGCAGGTCCTCCGCCATGGYGGTGACGGACAGCGAGGAGGTGTTGGTGGCCAGGATGCATTCGGGTGAGACGATCGCCTCGACCTCCTTGAAGACCTGCTTCTTGACGTTGAGCTCCTCGAACACGGCCTCGATCACGAAGTCGGCGTCGGCGAAGGCTTCCTTGGACACCGAGCCGCTGACCAGGGCCTTGGTCCGGTTGGCGGCATCCGCGCTGATCCGCTTCTTCGCCAGTAGCTTGTCCACCTCGGCGTGCACATAGCCCACGCCCTTGTCCACCCGGGCCTGGTCGATGTCCGTCAGCACGACGGGCACCTTGAGCTGGCGGGCGAAGAGCAGCGCGAGCTGGCTGGCCATCAGGCCGGCGCCGACGACGCCGATCTTGGTCACCGGCCGTGCCAGTTTGCGGTCCGGGGCGCCGGCGGGGCGCTTGGCCCGGCGCTGCACGAGGTCCAGGAACGCGTACACGGTGGAACGGAACTCGTCCGTCTGCATCAGGTCCGCGAGGGTCTCGCATTCGAGCTCGGCCGATTCCGCCTGGGTCAGGGTGCGGTTGGCTTCGAGCACGTCGAGGACCTTGGCCGGGGCCGGGGATGCGTTGGAGGTCTTGGCCTCCACGTAGGCGCGGCCGGCGGCGACGGCGGCTGCCCAGCGTTCGGCGACCTCCGGGGCGGCGGCGTCGACGGCGTTGGCGCGTTCGGGGGTGACGGTGCCGGCAATCACCCGGGCGGCCCAGGCGACGGACTGCTCGACGAAGTCCGCCGGCTCGAACATGGCGTCCGCCACCCCGAGCTCGTAGGCCTGCGGGCCGGTCAGGGTGCGGTTGTTGCTCAGCGGGTTCTCAATCATCACCTTGAGGGCGTTCTCGGGCCCGATCAGCCGCGGCAGGAGGTAAACGCCGCCCCAGCCCGGGATCAGCCCGATAAACGCTTCCGGCAGGGCCAGCGCGCCGGCCCCGGTGGAGACKGTGCGGTAGGTGGACTGCAGTGCGATCTCCAGGCCGCCGCCCAGGGCCAGCCCGTTGATGAACGCAAAGCTCGGCACGCCAAGGTTGGCCAGGGTCGCGTACACGTCGTGGCCGAGCTGGGCCATCCAGAGGCCCTGCTCGCGGCCGCTGACGGACTTGACCGTGGAAAGGTCGGCCCCGGCGACCAGGAAGTGCGGCTTGCCGGTCACGCCGACGCCGACGATCTCGCCGCGCGCCGCGCGGTCCCGCAGCCCTTCAAGGACGGTTCCCAGTTCGATCAGGGTGTTCGGGCCCAGGGTGGTGGGCTTGGAGTGGTCCAGGCCGTTGTCCAGCGTGATCAGGGCGAAGGTTCCCGGGCTGGTGCCGTTCACGGCCGGAAGCTCGAGGTCCTGGACGTAGGAGTGGGTCACGGTTTCGCCCGGAAACAGTTCGGCAAGCTTGCGGAAATCGGCGGCGCTCATGCTGCGGCTCCAGTCTCGGTGGTGTAGTCGGTGCCGTAGGCGGCGTGGTGCGGGTTTTCCCAGATGACGGTGGCCCCCATGCCGAGGCCGATGCACATGGTGGTCATGCCGAAGCGGACGCCCGGGTCCTCCTCGAACTGGCGCGCCAGCTGGTTCATCAGCCGGACCCCGGAAGAGGCGAGCGGGTGTCCGACGGCGATCGCGCCGCCGTAGCGGTTGACCCGGGGGTCGTCGTCGGCGATGCCGAAGTGGTCCAGGAAGCTCAGCACCTGCACGGCGAAGGCCTCGTTGATTTCGAAGAGGCCGATGTCCTCGATGCCGAGCCCGGCGTTCTTCAGGGCTTTCTCGGTGGCCGGGACCGGGCCGATGCCCATCACCTCCGGTTCGACGCCGGCGAAGGCGTAGCTGACCAGACGCATCTTGACCGGCAGACCCAGCTCTTCGGCGGCGTCCGCGGAAGCCAGCAGCGCGGCGGTGGCGCCGTCGTTGAGCCCGGCGGCGTTGCCGGCGGTGACGCGGCCGTGCGCGCGGAACGGGGTGCGCAGTGCCGCGAGATCCTCCACCGAGGTCCCCGGGCGTGGCGGCTCGTCCACGGTGTTGACGGTCCAGCCCTGGCCCGGCTTCATCGTGGCCACGGGGACCAGGTCCGGCTGGATCTGCTCCTTGGCGTAGGCAGCGGCGAGCTTGTCCTGGGAAGCGACGGCRTARGCGTCYGTGCGKTCCTTGGTGATGGCGGGRAAGCGGTCGTGCAGGTTTTCCGCGGTGTTTCCCATGTTCAGGGCCGCGGGGTCCACGATCCGTTCGGACATGAARCGCGGGTTGGGGTCCGCGCCGGCGCCCATCGGGTGGCTGCCCATGTGCTCGACGCCGCCGGCAATGACGACGTCGTACGCRCCGAAGCCGATGCCGCTGGCTGTTGTCGTCACCGCGGTCATGGCACCGGCGCACATCCGGTCGATAGCGAAGCCCGGAACGGTCCGCGGGAGTCCGGCGAGCAGCGCCGCGGTGCGGCCGATAGTCAGGCCCTGGTCCCCGGTCTGGGTGGTGGCGGCGATGGCCACCTCGTCGATCCGCGCGGCCGGCAGGGAAGGGTTGCGGCGCAGAAGTTCGYGGATGCACTTGACCACGAGGTCGTCGGCGCGGGTGCCGGCGTAAATGCCCTTCTCGCCGGCGCGGCCGAACGGGGTCCGGACGCCGTCGACAAAGACGACGTCGCGGATGGCCCTGTTTCTTCCGCCGAGACCCCCTCCGCTGCCCGGGCTTGCGCCGTTGGGGGTTTCGCTGCTCGGATTTCCGCTGCTGGCTTGACTCACGTATTACTCCTCATTGAGACATGGTGCCGGATCCCGGACCGCGGCCGGTGGGCGCGGACGGACCGGAGTGATCCAGTCGGCATCTCCCAGCTATGTTACTCATGAGTAACATAGCTGGCAAGGGGAGGGCGCCGTCCGGTCAGGAAGCGGTCCCGGCGCGCGGCGCGGATTCCACCGGAGGAGCGGCCTCGGGGCCGGTTTCCGCCGGGACGGGCGCCTTGGTGTCCTTGGCCGGCAGCGGCTGCGGGTCCAGGAAAGCGTCGGCGATCAGCGGAGCCGTGAGCTGGATCTGCCACTGCCGGGCGCCGAGGTTCTGGAGCTCTTCCGCGATGCCTTCCTCGCTGATTTCCGCCGGCGGCCGCCACGCGACGCGCCGAAGGTAATCCGGGGTGAGCAGGTTCTCGACCGGCAGGTTCAGTTCTTCGGCCCGGGCCTGCAGCTTGGGCCTCGCGGTGGCCAGGCGTGCGGCGGCGTCCGGATCCCGGTCGGCCCAGACCCGCGGCGGCGGCGGCGCGTTGGTGGGCAGGTGCAGCGGCGGCAGCTCCTCGAGGCCGYGGGCGGTGCTTATGCAGCGCAGCCAGCGCGGCGCTTCACGTTGCGCGGCCCGGCCGTGGAAGCCCTTGGTGCCGAGTAGTTGCGGGACGGTGGCGGGCATGGCCTTTGCGGCTGCCACGAGGGACGAATCGGGGATGAGCCGGCCCGGCGCGACGTCGCGCTTCTGCGCCAGCGAATCGCGCTCCAACCAGAGTTCGCGGACGGCCGCGAGCTGGCGTCGGTCGCGAATCTGGTGCAGTCCGGAGGTCTTGCGCCATGGATCGACGCGCGGCGGGGCCGTGCCGGCCTCGAGGATCGCGGCGAATTCCTGCTCCGCGTATTCCAGCTTGCCGTCGGCCGTGAGGAGTTCGATCAGCTCCTCGCGCAATTCGGCGAGGACCTCGACGTCGAGCGCGGCGTAGCGCAGCCAGGGTTCCGGCAGTGGACGGGTGGACCAGTCGGCGGCGGAGTGTTCTTTCGCGAGGCCGAAGCCCAGGAGCTGCTCGATCACGGCCGCGAGCCCCACACGGGGTAGGCCGGCAAGCCGGGCGGCGAGTTCGGTATCGAAGAGTTTGTCCGGCCACATGCCGAGTTCGGACAGGCAGGGGAGATCCTGGCTGGCCGCGTGCAGGATCCATTCGACGCCGCGGAGGGCCTCATCGATGATGCGCAGGTCCCCGAACGGTTCCGGGTCGATCAGCCAGGTGCCGGCCCCTTCGCGGCGGATTTGGACGAGGAAGGCGCGCTGGCCGTACCGGAATCCGGAGGCACGTTCCGCGTCAACTCCTGCGGGCCCGTGGCCGGCGGCGAGGGCGGCGGCGCAACGTTCCAGGCCCGCCCGGGTTTCGATGACGAGCGGGACGCCGTCGCGGGGGGCGTCGAGGTCGATGACCTCGGGAACCAGGCTGTCGAAGCCTTCGACCGTGATGTGGGCTGCTGTCTCAGCGGCCCCGGCCGTGCTGGGGACTGTGTCGGCGGATGCGGCTGTGTTGGCCGTGCCGATTTCCGGATTATGAGCGGTCATGATGCCTCCAGTTTACCGACATCGCTCTCGGCACCGGTCGGGGCTGCGCCTGCGGGACTCTTCTCATGCCTGCCCGGGACGGCGGCGGGGCAATGCGGAGACGCCATCGGGCAATGGCGGCAGGCCGGCAAAAGTGCAGACCATGTCCGACCATGCCTCCAGGTGCGCGCTGATATCCCTGCCGGCCGGGGTCCAGGAGGCACGGAGTTCAATGTCGATGCTTCCGGGGCGGTCGGCGAGCGTGCCGAAGCTCTCGGAGAGTACCCGGGTGGCTGTGCCGCCGGCCGAGCGGTACGGCGCCCGATGGTTTTCCAGGGCCTCCACGAGCCAGGTCCAGGCGACTGAGCCGAGCATCTCGTCGTTGCCCATCTCCGGCTCCAACTGGGCACGGATGTAGGTGACGATCCGGAATTCGCCGTCCCAGACCGCGGAGCCGTCGGGGTCGTGCAGGAGGATGAACCGGCCGGTGGCGAGTTCTACGTCGTCGCTGCCGGTGGCCGGGGCCAGGGCGGCCGCTGCCGGGCCGTGGACGGCGCCACTTGCTCCGTCGCCGGGAACCACCACTTCCGCGCCGAGCGCCACTGCGTAGGGCGCGAGCCGGCCGGGAGCCGGGATCTCGTCGAGGCGCAACTCGCTGCGGCAGCGGGCGTTTCGCAGGGTTCCCAAAGCGAAGAGAAAATCCGCCGGAACCTGTTCGAGGGGGTTCACAGTGAAAGGTTATGCACGGCTGTCGTCCCTGCCCTGCAGGCTCGCCGCCCGGCCGGGACGGGCGTGCGGCTAGCCGTTCGCCAGTTCGCGCCGGATGGCGGCGATGAAGGAATCAACGTCTTCCTCTGTGGTGTCGAAGGAGCACATCCAGCGGACCTCACGGGCCGCCTCGTTCCAGTCGTAGAAGCGGAACGACTCCCGCAGCCGGTCCGCCACGCCGGCGGGCAGGACGGCGAAGACGCCGTTGGACTCGGTCTTCTGGCTCAGTTCGACGCCGGGGATGGCCTCGACGCCGGCGCGCAGCCGGGCAGCCATCGCATTGGCGTGCGCGGCCGAACGCAGCCACAGTTCTCCCTCCAGCAGGGCAATGAACTGGGCGGACATGAACCGCATCTTGGAGGCCAACTGCATGTTCATCTTGCGCAGGTAAACCAGGCCGTGGGCGGCGTCGGGGTTCAGGGCGATGACGACCTCGCCGAACAGCAACCCGTTCTTGGTGCCGCCGAAGGAGAGGATGTCCACGCCGGCGTCGCGGGTGAAGGCCCGCAGCGGGACGCCCAGGTGGGCCGCGGCGTTTGCCAGCCGGGCGCCGTCCATGTGTAGCTTCATGCCCTTGGAATGGACATGTTCAGCGATGGCGCGGACCTCGTCAGGGGTGTAGCAGGTGCCCAGTTCGGTGGTCTGCGTGATCGAGACGGCCAGCGGCTGGGCGCGGTGTTCGTCGCCCCAGCCCCAGGCCTCTTGGTCGATCAGGGCCGGGGTGAGCTTGCCGTCAGTTGTGGGGACCTGCAGCAGTTTGATACCGCCGATCCGCTCCGGGGCGCCGTTCTCGTCCATGTTGATGTGGGCCGTGGAGGCGCAGACAACGGCACCCCAGCGGGGCAGCAGTGACTGCAGGGACAGGACGTTCGCGCCGGTGCCGTTGAAGACCGGGAAGCACTCGATCCCCGCGCCGAAGTGGTGCTCCATCAGCTGCTGCAGGCGGGCGGTGTAGTCGTCCTCGCCGTAGGAGACCTGGTGGCCTTCGTTGGCCGCGGCCAGGGCGGCCAGCACCTCCGGATGCACGCCGGAATAGTTGTCCGAGGCGAAGCCCCGGACGGAGGGATCATGAAGCCGTGCCGCGGTGTTGGCCGGGTCCGTGGCGGCGGAAGTTGCAACTGTGTTGGTTTCGACCGTGCTGGTCATCGATTTGCTCACGCTTTCAGTTTAGGGGGGCCACGTCATCGGCCCAGCGGCAGCCGCCGGCCGTTCAGTTCGGCGGCGGGGGTCTCGAAGAGGCCGACGGCGGCGGCCGCCAACTCCTCGACGTCGGTGAAGCCGGGAAATTTTCGTTCCGGGGACTTGGCCCGCATGCCCGCGTCCACCAGGGCTTTGACCACGAAGATGGTCGCGGCGCTGCGCTGCCCCACGGGCGCGTCTGCACTTCCGGTCCCCGACTGATCGCGCCGGAAGCCGTCCGCTACCGCCAAGGTCCAGGCTTCGGCCGCGGCTTTGGCCGCCACATAACTGGCGGTGGCCGCCGTCGGGCTGTTGACGGCGGTGGCGGAGACCATGGCGAAGCGTCCCGTGTCCGAAGCGGCGAGGTCGTCGTAGAACTCCCGGGTGACGTTCCGGACAGTGGTGATGGCGCCGCGTTCCAGGAAGTCCCAGTCCTCGTCACTTTGGTCGGTGATGCCTTTCGCGCCGCGCCAGCCGCCGACGAGGTGGACTACGCCGTCGACGGCGCCCGCCTGTCGGATGACCTCCGCGTGTAGCGCTGCGACCTCGGTGCGGGAGGCGAGGTCGCAGGTGAGCGCCGTGACGCCGCTGCCCGCCTCCGCGGCCGCGGCCGCGATCCGGTCCCGGTCGGAGCCGACCGTGAACACCGTATGGCCGGCGCCGGCGAGGGCGCGGGCCACGGCGACTCCGGAGGGCCCGCTGCCGCCCGTCACCACTACGGTCAGGGTGCGTCCGGCGCTCATCCGGCGTTCATGGCCTGCGTGCCGGCCGATCCGGTGCCGTTTGAGTCAAGGTCTGTTGACCCCGTGATGCCGGCGGTCGATTCGATCACTGGCCGCATTTTCTTCTCCAGCGCCTCATAGAACATGGACAACGGGAATTCGTCGTCGAGGACCTGGTCGGTGAGACCGCGCGGCGGCCCGTCCAGCGGCAGGGCGCCCGGACCCTTGGCCCAGACCGAGGCAGGGTTGGGGGTGAGGGTGCCGGCGATCAGCTCGTAGGCGGCGAGCCAATGGGCGGTCTTGGGGCGGTCGATCGAGCGCCAGTAGAGGTCCTCGATCCGGGCGCCGAGGGCCACCACGACGTCGGCCGCCTCGTCCCAGTCGATGCCGAGCTTGCTGTCGGTCCAGTGCAGCACGTGGTGCTGGTGCATCCAGGCGAAGAGCAATTGGCCGCCCAGGCCGTCGTAGTTGCGGACGCGGCTGCCGGTGATGGCGAAGCGGAAGATGCGGTCGAAGATGACGGCGTACTGGACCAGCTTCGCGTGGCGGCGCGCTGCGGGGGCCGCGTCCTCGTCCTTTTCGATGGCCACGGATTCGCGGAAGGCGGTGAGGTCGCAGCGGAGTTCCTCGAGGGAGTAGAGGAAGAACGGCATGCGCTGTTTGATCATGAACGGGTCGAAGGGCAGGTCGCCGCGCATGTGGGTGCGGTCGTGGATGAGGTCCCACATGACGAAGGTCTGCTGCGTGAGCTCCTGGTCCTCCAGCAGGCCGGCGGCGTCCTCGGGGAGCTGCAGTGCGGTGATGTCCGCGGCGGCGCGCAGCACGCGGCGGAACCGGGCGGCCTCGCGGTCGGCGAAGATGGCGCCCCAGGTGAACGTCGGGGTCTCACGGACCGCCACGGTCTCCGGGAAAAGCACGGCCGAGTTCGTGTCGTAGCCGGGCGTGAAGTCGAGGAAGCGGATCGGGACGAAGAGCTTGTTGGAGTATTCGCCCGCTTCCAGCCCGGCGATGAACTCGGGCCAGATGACCTCGATCAGGACCGCCTCGACCAGGCGGTTGCTGCTGCCGTTCTGGGTGTACATCGGGAAAACCACGAGGTGCTGCAGGCCGTCGACGCGGTGCCGCTGCGGCTGGAAGGCCTGGAGCGAGTCCAGGAAGTCGGGCACGCCGAAACCCCCGTCGGCCCACCGCCGGAAGTCCACGGCCAGAAGGTCCAGGTAGCGGGCATCGTGCGGGAAGGCCGGGGCCAGGGCCGCGACCGCTGCCGTGATCGTGTCGACGTGGCCGGCCGCGGCCGCGTGGTCGTCGGCCTCCGGCACGGAGCCGTCCTGGGCCTGGAGGGCCTGCAGGGCGGTGGCGGCGGCCTTGAGCCGCTGCCATTCAGGGGAGCCGGACGTGATCGGGGCAGTGGCGGTGAGGGCGGTTATCGTCATCGTCGGTCGCCTTTCTGGTTGCTGGACGGTCTACGGCGAGCGTAGCAAGCAAACAGCAGTTCTAACCCAAAAAGTGCTCGAGCGTAAGAGACTCTGAGGCATTGCGGCCGCCGCGGGGCGTCCAGGTCCAGCAAGGCCGGGGCTTCCTCAGTCCTCCGTGTTGGCGGGGGTGGCCTCCGCCGCGGGGACGAGCTTCAGCGAGACCGAGTTGATGCAGTAGCGCTGGTCTGTTGGCGTGCCGTAGCCCTCGCCCTCGAAGACATGCCCCAGGTGCGAATCGCAGGCGGCGCAACGGACCTCGATCCGTTCCATGCCCAGGGCGCGGTCGTGGATGTAGCGCACCGTGCCGTCGGCCAGCGGGGCCCAGAACGATGGCCAGCCGCAGTGGGAATCGAATTTTTCCTGGCTGGTGAAAAGTTCGGCACCGCAGGCCCGGCACTGGTACACGCCCTTGGTGTGCGTGTCCACGTACTCGCCGGTGTACGGCCGCTCGGTTCCGGCCTGGCGCAGCACCCGGTATTCGTCCGGGCTCAGCTCCTCGCGCCACTGCTGGTCGGTTTTTTCGACCGTGAGCTGGACGGGGGAGCCGACGGGTGCGACTTTGGGCTTGTGGCTGAAAATGCTCATGACTTGAACAACGCTCAGGAGTCCCCGATAAATCCCGAACCGGCGTACAAGTGCAGCACCGGCAGACCGAGCTTGTCCTGTGCTTCATTGGCCCAGTCGGTATGGAAGGTGTCCGCGACGGCGTGCGGACGGGTGATCACCACGGCCTGCCCGGCGTTCAGTTCCTTCACCTTCGCGACCAGGCCGTCCACGGCCTTGCCTTCCACGATCTGGCCGGTCACGCCGCCGCCCAGGCCGCCGAGCGCCACGAGCGAGGCGGCCAGGGTCTCGGCCGCAGCCGTGCGCTCCACGGCCGGATCGGGCTGCTTGGCGGTCAAGTCCCGGAACGCCTTGGCGATCTCGAGCATGGACAGGTTTTCCAGGAAGTCCACCAGCAGGTGGCGCTCGGTGTTTGCCGGCACCAGGACCACCAGCGGCGCATCGCCGTCGGCCACGAGGGTCTCGATGTTGACGCGATCGTCCGCGCCGAGGGGCTCTTCTGTCAGGATGACGATTGGGTCGCTCATGCCCCCAGCCTAGCCGTATTGCCCCTGGCGCTAGTGACGCGGCGGGGGACGGACCGGCGCGCTGGTGCGCCGGATGCCGGTCCTGGCCGGGACTTCGGCAAGAATGGTGCCATGGCTTCCACCCCGCGCCTTGTCCCGCCGACGTACCGGATCCCAACTGGCTCTGCGGCCACCCGGGCCCGCACCGGCACCAGGGTCCGGCCGCCGGCGCCGGCGGCCCCGGACGAGGCTGGGTCCGGCAACGCCAAGTGGGCGGTGGGCGGCATCATCGGCGGGAGCGCCGCTGCCGGGCTGCTCGCCGCGGGCTCCTCGGCACTGGCCCTGTACTTCGCCCGGCGTGTCATCACGCCGGTCCGGGTCCGTGACGAGGACCAGGAGGTCCTGGCTGTGATCCGCCAGGGCCGCGGGCTGCAGGTCATCCTCAGAGCCACCCCGGAGTCCACCGTCGAGGGCATCTACGGTTTCTTCTTTGACGGTGGCCGCGGGCACGCCCGGCTCGGCCGGATTGTTTCCTACTCGCCGGCGGAGCAGACGGTGCTGCGGGAAGTCGAGGCGGTCCACAGCGGGGACCTGACCACGGCGCGGCGCGGCTACTGGAGCGGGACCGTCTACCCGGATCCCGCGGCCATGGGGCTGCCGGCCGAGGACGTGCAAATCGAGGTCGACGGCGGGACGGCGCCGGCGTGGCTGGTCCGGGCCGCCCCGGCTGCCGGGACGCCGTCGTCGGACATCTGGGCGATCATGGTGCACGGGCGCGGGGCGACCCGTCAGGAGGGCCTGCGGGCCGTCCGGTCGGCCCGGGCCCTGGGCCTGTCCAGCCTGCTGATTTCCTACCGCAACGACGGGCTGGCGCCCTCGGCCGAGGACGGCCGTTACGGTTTGGGCTCCACGGAGTGGCGCGACGTCGATGCCGCCATCGGCTATGCGCTCGGGCAGGGAGCCCGCGAGGTGGTGCTCTTCGGCTGGTCCATGGGCGGGGCGATCTGCCTGCAGACCGCGGATTTGTCCCGCTACCACCACTTGATCCGGGCCATGGTGCTGGACGCCCCGGTGATCAACTGGGTCGATGTGCTGGCGCATCATGCCGAGTTGAACCGGATCCCGTCCGCCGTCGGACGTTACGGGCAGTTGATGATGAGCCACCGGCTGGGACGCCGGCTCACCGGGCTGGCGGCTCCGGTGGACCTGAAAGCGATGGACTGGGTGTCCCGCGCAGTGGAGCTGCGGACGCCCACCCTGATCCTGCACTCCGTCGACGACGAGTACGTTCCCTATGGCCCGTCCGCGGACCTCGCCGAGAAGAACCCGGAGATGGTGACCTTCGAAGCGTTCGCCACGGCGCGGCACACCAAGGAATGGAATGTGGACCCGGAACGCTGGGAGTCCCTGGTCGCCGCCTGGCTCGGGCTGCAGCTGGCGCCCCGGCCCACGCCGGCGGGCTAGGCCCCGTTCAACTGCTGGGCGTGCCGATCCGGGCCGTGGACGCGCCGGTCAGTTTGATCAGCGCGGCCGGGCTGAGCTCCAGGTCCAGCCCGCGGCGTCCGCCGGAGACCAGCATGCTTTCGAGCTCCAGCGCGCTCTCGTCCACGACGGTGGGGGAGGGCTGGCGCTGGCCCAGCGGTGAAATCCCGCCGAGCACGTAGCCGGTGCGACGCTCCGCCGTCGTCGGGTCCGCCATGGCGGCCTTCTTGCCGCCCAGGGCGGCGGCCATCGCCTTCAGGTCCAGGTTGCCGCTGACCGGCACAACGCCGACGGCGAGGCGCCCGTCGACGTCGACCATCAGGGTCTTGAACACCCGGGCCGGGTCAATGCCCAGCACTTCGGCGGCCTCCAGCCCGTAGCTGGCGGCGGCAGGGTCATGGCTGTAGGGGTGCGCAACGAAGGGAACCCCGGCGGCCGCGAGGGCCGCGGTGGCCGGGGTTCCCTGGGACGCATGCTTGCGGGCCACCGGGCAGGCTTAGCCGTGCTGCGGCAGCGCAGCGACCTTGCGCTTGATCCGGCCAAGCATCGCCGTCATGCCGCGCATGCGGAGCGGGGTGATGGCCCGGGTGAGGCCGAGGAGATCGGGCATATCGTCCGGCACGGCCAGGATCTCAGCCGGGCTGAGGCCGTCCAGCCCCTCATGCAGCACGCCGGCGAACCCGCGGGTGGTGGGCGCCTCGGGCGGTGCCTTGAAAAACAGCCGGACACGTTCCGGCGCTGCGCCGGGCTGCCCGCCGTCGGCCGGTTCCGTCTCGATCGTGAGGAACAGCGGCGACTGGCATTCTACGACCTGCTCCATCAGCTCCGGATGGTCCTGGAGCCGGGCCGGAGGATCCGGCAGTTCGCGCGAAAATTCCAGCAACAACTGCAGCCGCTCGGCTTCGTCGAGGGCCTGGAAATCGTCAACAATGTCCGCCAGCGCGGCGGGGAGTGCAGAAGTATTCATCACTCCCAGCTTACGCACGCCCGGCGGGCACGGAACCTCGTTCGGTGCCCTTAACTATCGGGACGCGCACGGCATTGCCCCATTCGGTCCAGGATCCGTCGTAGTTGCGGACGGTCTCGAAGCCCAGCAGGTACTTGAGCGCGAACCAGGTGTGGCTGGACCGCTCGCCGATCCGGCAGTAGGCCACCACATCGTCGCCTTCCTTGAGCCCGGCCTCGTCCAGATAGAGGGCCTCCAGCTCGGGGCGGCTGCGGTAGGTACCGTCCTCGGCTGCGGCGCGGGCCCACGGGATGGAGGCGGCGGTGGGGATGTGGCCGCCGCGCAGGGCGCCCTCTTCCGGGTAGGCCGGCATGTGCGTGCGCTGGCCGGTGTATTCCTCGGCGGAGCGGACATCGATCAGCGGCTTGCCGAAGTGTGCCAGGACATCACCGATGAAGGCTCGGATGTGGGCGTCGTTGCGCTGCACCACCGGGTAGTCGCCCTGCGTGGGGGCGGTGCGGTCGGTGGTGACCGGGCGGCCTTCGGCGATCCACTTGTCACGGCCGCCGTCGAGCAGCCGAACGTCTTCGTGGCCGAACAGGGTAAAGACCCACAGGGCGTAGGCGGCCCACCAGTTGGACTTGTCGCCGTAGATCACCACGGTGCTGTCCCGGGAGATCCCCTTGGCGGCAGCCAGGGCGGCAAACGCCTTGCCGTCCACGTAGTCGCGGGTGACCTCGTCGTTCAGGTCCGTGTGCCAGTCAATCTTGACCGCGCCCGGGATGTGGCCGGTCTCGTAGAGCAGCACGTCCTCGTCGGATTCGACGACCACCAGGTTGCCGCCGTCGAGCGCGCCGCCGTCAATTGCCGCGGCAAGCCAGCCGGTGGAGACCAGCCGTTCGGGGTGGGCGTAGGCGGCGAATTTTTCGTTCTGCTCAACGGGGTAGGGCATGAAGCTGGCCTTTCACTGGGCGTTCGGGAGGCCGGGCCATGGGTGCTGCGCGGCGCGGGACCTATTACAACACTAGCCACGCCCCGGCGGGATTGCTCCACCGGCTACATACTCGGAAATATGGGCTTGATCACGTCCGTTCCCGGCCCGGAAGAGAAAACTGCCGTTGCCGGTATCCTTTCTGGGGATACCAGACCAGCAGAACGGACCACCTTGGTACAGATCGAACAGCTCGCCGCCAGAACGCCGGCGGTTTCCGTGGATCAACTCCTCAACGGGTTTTATCCATCGCCGCGCTTCGGTGGGGTGTCCTTTGCCAGCTACCGGCCAGATCCGGCCCAACCCAGCCAGGCCCACGCGGTCCGCGCCCTGGAAGGCTGGCTGGGTTGGGC
>NZ_JBFRFD010000024.1:0-14155 GCF_052114645.1 Arthrobacter sp. 2YAF22_2 | reverse complement strand
GGACATGACCAGGTCAACGAGGAAGCATTGTTCCGCATGGTTGATCAGATGCGTGAGATCACTTCAACGGCGCAACGGRCAACCCGCAGATCACGCCGGGAGCTGCAGCGGCGGCGCCACCTCCAGGCCTCCGGACCCGTGAAGAACCCGACGGCCCCACCTGATGAAATGCTCCCACCCACCAATGATGTGGCGCCAGCCCGTCCTTTTGACGAGGTCGAGCAGTGGTGAATATCGATGACTACCCGCCGCCGGATCTCTCCCATCTCCAGCCCTGGGCCCAAGCCATGGCTCGACTGCCGGCGGAGGAACGGATCCGGCGCATCCGGGCGGACCGCTGGATCGGCTACCCCTTGGCGGTCCAGACGCTCACCAGGCTCGAAACACTCTATGACTGGCCCGGCAAACAGCGCATGCCCAACCTTCTGCTGATCGGACCGACCAACAACGGCAAGTCCATGATCATCGAACGGTTCCGCCGGCAGCACCCGGCACACTCCACCGCGGATCAGGAACACATTCCCGTCCTGTGTGTCCAGATGCCCTCCGAACCGTCCATCCCGCGGTTCTACACGGCCGTCCTCGCCGCGCTCGGCGCGCCCACGGGACCGCGCCGGCGCGTAGCTGACCTGGAACAGCTCACCCTCGCCGTGCTGCGCCGCGTCGGTGTGCGGATCCTGGTGATTGACGAACTGCACAATGTGCTGGCCGGCCGCGCCGATGTCCGGCGCGAATTCCTGAACCTGCTGCGCTTCCTGGGAAACGAGCTGCGGATCCCGCTGGTGGGGGTCGGGACCCGGGAGGCCTATCTCGCCGTCCGCTCCGATGACCAGCTCGAAAACCGGTTTGAGCCCATGACCCTGCCCCTGTGGGAGGCCAACGCAGACCTGTCGTCCCTGCTGGCCAGCTTCGGCTCCTCCTTCCCGCTGCGCACTCGCTCGAATCTGGCGACCGATGACATGGCCCGCTACCTCCTGACCCGCAGCGAGGGCACCATCGGGGAGCTCACCTCGCTCCTGACCGAAGCCGCAGTAGCCGCCGTGGACAGCGGCGAAGAATCCATCAACCACCGGACGCTGACCCTGGCCGAATACGACGGTCCCAGCGTGCGGCGCCGGAAGTTCGAACGCGAACTCAGATGAGGCCGCCGGAACGCTGGCCTCTGCACCCGGCCCCTGCAGAAACGGAATCGTTGTCCTCCTGGCTCCGGCGGATCGCAGCCAGCTACGGGATGTACTCCTACGAGCTGCTCGAACACGGACTCGGCCACCGCGAACTCAGCGACCCCGAGCTGGATCTGAACCCTCCGATGCACCTGCTCGAAGAGCTCGCCAAGCGCACCGGTCTTGACCAACACCGCGTAAACGCCATGACCATGGCCGGCTGGGTGCCATGGCTCTTCGACGGACTCGCCCCTGCCCCCGACGCCTACGAAACCTATGCGCACCAGCTCTCGGTGCTCCTGCCGCCCAAGCGGCGCATTATCTATACTCCGCGGAAGTGGTTGCCATGGCTCCCGGACTCCGGGGCGCGGCGGGGATGCCCGGACTGCCTGGAATCCGGCCCGACGCTACTGCTCTTCTGGCAATTGCCGCTCATGGCCAGCTGCCCGGTACATGGGCGCCGGCTTGAAACCTACGAAGGACACCCTCCTGACTACGTTTTGTGGAAAACCCCAGCCCATGGCGAGCGGGGGCTTCCGGAGTCGTTGTCCCTCATGGACCGGCGGACCTGGCAGGCGATAACCACCGGTTCCGTCAATCTGCCCCGGTATCCGGTTCACGCGGGCACCTGGTTCCGGCTGCTGCGGACCCTCCTGGACGAACTCACCACAGCCCAGGGACGATATGGCCGACAACTGGACGACGTGCGTCGTGTCTGGGAACACTGCGGACACCCGTTCCGGGCCGGCCTGTATTCGTGGCAACCGTTCGAAACCCTCCATTGGCCGGTCCAGCAGCAGCTGCTCGAAGCAGCAGCCGCCGCAATGGAACTGATCGAAGCCGGCTCACTGGTTGCCCTGGGAACCTCCGCGCACCTCCTGCGCCCCGAACCGAACCCCCGGATCGGCGACGGAACCCGGCCCGGCCCACTGACAGCAACCGCCGCCGTTCAAGAGAAGCCCACTCTCGATGAGCTCTGGAAACAAGCAACGGACGCACTGGAAGTCTGCATCAAGGCAGCCAAAGAAGAGCCGGCCGTCGCGCAGCAGCTCTTCAACTTCGCACGCTACGGATGCCGGAGTGAAGAATCCGTGCGCGGTCTCCGGCAAACCTTCACCGAGCTTCAGATACCCCTCGACTTCCTGTCACACATTGATGAGCGGGGGCCCTTTGCCTGACATAGAATAAATAACGGGTTTTGTGACATATTTCGATTCCGGTCGAATCCGGAATCACGTTGTCACTTAAACGAACGTATAAATGACAAGGGGTCTGGACCATGCTGGTCGGATACATGCGGGTGTCCAAGGCGGACGGGTCGCAAAGCACTGATCTGCAGCGCGACGCGCTCCTGGTCGCGGGCGTCGACCCATTGAAACTTTACGAGGACCACTCCTCAGGCAAGAAGGACGACCGTCCTCAACTTGCAGCCTGCCTGAAGGGCATGAACGCCGGGGACACCCTTTTGGTGTGGAAGCTCGACCGGCTCGGCCGGGACCTGCGGCACCTGGTTAACATCGTCCATGACCTCACCGAACGCGGCATCGGGCTCAAGGTCCTCACCGGGCAGGGCGCTGCCATCGACACCACCACCGCCTCCGGAAAGCTCGTCTTCGGAATCTTCGCTGCCCTCGCCGAGTTCGAGCGCGAACTCATCTCCGAACGGACCATCGCAGGACTCGCCGCCGCCCGTGCCCGCGGCCGTAAGGGCGGCCGGCCCTACAAGATGACCCCCGCCAAACTCCGGCTCGCCATGGCCTCAATGGGAAAACTGGACACGAAAGTCAGCGAGCTCTGCACCGAACTCGGCATCACACGCCAAACCCTCTACCGACACGTCTCACCAACCGGCGAACTGCGCCCGGACGGGCAGAAGCTGCTGGCGCGCTAGCGCAGGTGGACGTCAACACTTTTCCCTGGCAGTCCACAATGCGATCGCGCCGAATAGAACGATTGGAGCCCTAATACCCACCAAGGCGACCCAGCCCTGGGGGCCGTAAATTGCTAGGCGGCTCCGCCGCAGAAACCGCTGATGATCAACGAACGCTCGAACGGTCTTATTGGATAAACCCTCCACAGTACGTCTGCGGTTCGGCCGGCAGGTCTCACCGTCACCCCCGGCGGCATCCTCAGATAGGGGCTCACAGGCTTGTGAAAAAGTGAAATATGCGACGCTAAGGTTTTGCCGGGCGTCGTAGTGGCCTGTATTTGGCGCGGGGCCAGATGTAGTCGCCGGTGAGGTTGATGTGTTCCCAGCCCAGCGGTGAAAGGAACCGCAGGAGGTCCGGGTCGATGTCACCGCTGTTGCTGGTCAGGGTGGCGACGGTGCGGTCGAGGTAGACCGATTGTGTCAACTTGATTGGAGCCCACCGAGACGGCCCGACTGGTACCCAGGTGCGGCCTTGATGCGGTCCAGAAAGCAGGGCCAAGGACGTTGCGACAGTCTTCCGTCGGGTGGCAGCTGCTCGTGGCGCTCAGCGATTAATTGGTAGGAGTTAGCGTGTAGCGAGAAAAGCGCTGGCGTAGACGGGCAGGAAGGCCGACCACAGCCCAGCCCCAGTCCTCGGAGGTTGGTTCAGTTTTTGCAGAAGCTGTGCCTRATGCCTCCGTGCTTAGCCGCGAGCGGTGTCCCGCCTTGGAACACCGCCCGCAGGCTTATCCGCTCAGTATGGTTCGCCCAGACTAAGCCCTCGACTTAGCCGACGCTCGCCGTGAGGCGATGGACAGGCTGATTCCGGCGGCAGCGGCTATTACCGCGCCGACGAAGGACCAAACAATCACTTCCATAGGCCAGGACGGCCCTTGCGATGGATCAAGTCGGGAGGTGTTTATCCCAAACACTTGCGAGCCGATCCAGATGTAGGCAACCACAAGGAGCATGATTGCGCCTAACACTCCGGCGACTATGAAAAGTACCTTCGCAGCCTTGGACATTTTCGCAACTCCTGCTTACTCTTGATCCTGCTTAGGGGTTACAACGGTACGTCAGGTTCAACTGGTCGCCCCAGTACATCCACGGTCGCCATGACTCGAGGTTGTAGGTGCCGGGTTCGAAGACATTGCCCACTACGTGACACAGGTATTGCTCCTGGATTGTACCCGTGAGGTTCCAACCAATTCGACCCAATTTGGTGCGCAACTCGTCCACGTGTGCGTTGTGGGTTGCGAATCCGTTGTAGAACCGCCCCCAGCCCGTTGGGTTGAGATTTACCACTCCTCCTTGTGAAGCGTAGGTGATCCACGGGAGTCCGTCGATCAGGTCCACGCCAGCCCAGGGGTCTGCCACCACCGGATACTTGACGGTTGGGGAGGAATGGTCGACGACCTGTACGAGTTGCCGTCCCTGGACTTCGTAGTGAGTAGGCAGAGCGACGCCAGCCGCATCTTTTGCCCATGGCTTGGCAAAGCCACCGAAGAACGTACCATCCGCTCTCGAGATCGCAACGCTTCCATCCTCATTCGGCTTCATCGCGGCTCCCGCGGGTATGTCGACTCGATACTGGTATCGGGAGGGCGCTGCCGACGATTCGATAATTGTGTGAATGGCGACGGAATTGTCGTCCTGTGGGATGGGGACCGTAGCTGAGCCGTTGCCATTGTCGTAGGACACTACCCCGTTTCCAATGGGTCGCGCTGTCGCCGACTTCTCTGCAAAGGGAAGCCCGATCGAAAGGGACTGGCCCTTCTGGCCAGTTATCTTCACAACACCCGACGAATCGGTCGGCACCTCCACCTTCTTATCGCGAATGCCCTGTTTGCCAAGGGACTGGACGTTTGGAGAAACAGCTGCAATAGCCCTAAGAGCGTTGTCGTCGGGAGCGGCGCCGGCCGGTCCGGCTTGCCCGAGCAACAGCGCGAAGCCTATGGCTCCAACGGTCAGTGACGTGATTTTCCTTCGTAATGTCATAGTTCCCCCAATTGAACTCGGCACCCCCTGTGCCGAGTCGAGTCACCATAACATGTTTGTTTGACGAGGACTTGTCACACCGAATGGCCGTCTCAGATCTGCTGGATTTCCGGTTCAGACGAGTCATTTTTAGGACCGGAATTCCTTCGCCGGAACTTGCAGTCCGCCTATTCTGGTTCGTCCTCAGCAAGTTCGTGACTTATTAGCGGTCTATCAGTTCGATCTAAGGCTGTGTGCAAGTCGGTAGGAGTCTGTGCCGGTTTCGATGATAGTGCCGTTGAACGTGAGCAGGTCCACGCGCCCGTAGCGGAAGATAGTCTTAGGCAGCATCTTTTCGTCGGCGGCTTCGACGAGTTCGTTCACGGGAATCATTCTTTGGTGAAGTTCCGGGATCTCACCTGCCAAGCACAAACTGTCCAGATTGCAAGTCGGTGGATGCCCATTTTTGCGGAAAACCGCGCTAGCGTCGGAAATTTAACTTTTTCACAAACCACCCCAGATAGCGGCCCTATCCGGAAAGCACTTCCGTTTGCAACTAGCACCACACTCCCTCCGGGAGGCTCTGGCCGGACTCGTGACCGGCGGCTGACACTTCCCGGGGCCGGGGCATCTCAAGTGTCAATGCCGCTTCGAAAACACGGGAACCGTTCAGCCGGCCATCAACGGCGTCTTTACGCCCCCAACATGAGCGAGGGCCGTTAGCGCCGGATCCTGTTCCATTGTTCGTGACGGGCCGGATCCGAGAGAATCTTGGGCTGGGCCACGTGAAGCTGTAAAAGGCGTCAGCTTACTGCGCACGAGATGACACAGCAGGCGCCGCATCGCGCGTTTCAACTGCGCTTCCTCCTTAGTCATCTACCCTTTTCGTAGGTAGCCCAGCACCATCGGCACTATGATGGCAACGCCCAGTATCACGGGAATTAGATGGATTACTGGCCCTGTCTGCGGAAGCATCATTCGCACTATGACGGCACAAACGACGCTAGCCAGGAATATTAGGCCTGTTGCAGCAGCTAACTTGCGAAGTCCTTGGGCTCGGGGCATCTCGTACCTTTCAGTGCAGCGGAATCGTTCACGGATCAGCCTTGTTTCAGGTAATCGCGTTTCGAATGATCGGGCCCAACCCAGCGGTGAGACCGCCCAGGCAACTCGCGCCGATACTGGATGCAGAGGTGCTTGATCCGTCAAAGGCGTTCGCTGAACCAACGCCAACGGCAGCAGTTGTGCAACCTCCCACCGCCGTCCCTATTGCGATCCCACCCAAAGGTGAGGTGAACGGTGTGACGGCCACACCGACAATGATGCCAAAAGTAGCCCCCACGAGCGCACCGACCACTGCGCCGAATATGGTGCCGCCCTCGGACGCGAGTCCGGTGGAATCTGTTGCGTTGATGGGGTTACAGCCTGCGTAAAGGTACCTGTTGGCTTCCTGTCCGGAGGGGTCGGGTTGCGTGAAGCGGCCGCGGTAGGGGTTGTAGTAGCGGGCGCCGAATTTGATGCGGTTGCTGGCGGTGTCGTTGTAGCCGCCGGCGTAGGTCCAGGGGTTGGTGGCTGCCTGGGCGCCGGTGCTGGTGGTTTGGCCCCAGGAGTCGTAGGCGTAGGTCGCAGCCGGGGCCTGTGCGCTGTCGGTGAGCAGGATGGTCGAGCCGAGCCCGTCCATCGTGTAGTAGTAGCTGGCCCCGGTGCTGGTGCGCATGCTGATGAGGGTACCGCCCGGGTCCCGGATAAACGAGGTGCTGGCGCCGGCCGTGGTTTGGCGGCTGATGCCGAGGGAGCCGTTGAGGAACGCGGTGGCTCCGGCGGTGAKGCGTTCATCGTTCCGCGGCCCGCTGTAGGTGTAGTTGGCCGTCACTCCGCCGCTGGTGTTGGAGGTGAACTGGTCGAAGACGTTGTAGGCCTGCGTGGTGGCCCCGGCGGCGGTGGTGTTGCCGTTGGAGTCGTAGGCGTACGTGGTCGCCCCGGACGGTGGTGCGGCGCAGGTGCCGGCGCTGGCTCCGGACCAGCAGAGCTGGTCGGCGGCGTTGTAGGCGTTGTAGACGTTGCCGGTGCCGGTCTTGGTGTCCAGGGTCCGGTTGCCGTTCTTGTCGTAGGCCCAGGTCTCGGTCGTGGCCCCGGTGATAGCGGAGGTGAGCCGGTTGACCGGGTCGTAGCCGTAGGTAGTGACAGCGCCTGCCTGGTCGGTGACGGTTTTGCGCAGTGCCCCGTCCTTGGTGCCGTTAGCGGTAAAGGTGTAGGCCCGTTTGGTCAGGACCGTGCCACCGGTGGTGGTCGCGGTGATGGACGTAGTCCTGCCGGCCCCGTCGTAGACGGTGGTGTTCTTCACCCCGTTGGGGTAGCTGGTCGTGGCGCGGCGGTCAGCGTTGTCGTAGCCGAAACCGGTGCACCGGGTGCTGTTCGGAAACACGGGTGTGGCCGGGCAAGACCCGCCGGGTTCGGCCAGGGTGACGAGCCGGTTCGCTGCGTCATAGCCGTAGGTCACGGTCCCGCCCGGGTCGGTGAAGCCGGTGACGTTCGACGCCGCATCATAGGTGACCGTGGTCGTGACCCCGCCGGTGGTTTTGGACTTGGGACGGTTCTGCGCGTCGTAGGTGAAGTCGGTGTTCCCGGTATCGTCCTGGCTCCGGGTCAGGTTCCCGCGGGTGTCGTAGGCGTAGGAGACGCACTTGCTGGCGCAGTTGACGCCCTTGTCGATCTGGATCAGCCGGTCGTTATCGTCGTAGTCGTAGTGGGTGACCTGGCCTTTGCCGTCGGTGGAGGTGATCAGCCGGGAGGCATCGTCGTAGACGTTCGTCACGGCGCCGAGCGGGGCGGGGTAGGTGATCTTGGTGGGCATGCCCAGGGCGCCGTAGGTGTAGCTGGTGACGTTGCCGTTGYCGTCGGTGGACTTACAGACCTGTCCCTTCTTCGCCCCGCAGCTGGACCCGGCTGCGTCGCCCTGGTAGTTCAGTTTCGGTGTCCCGCCGGCCCCTCCTCCTGCCCCGGGGGTGGTGGTCTGGGCCTTGTTGTTGGTGTTCGCGTCGTAGCTGTACCCGGTGGTCTGGTTCTCACTGTTCACCGAGGAGGTCGGCTGGTAGTTCGAGAGCGGGTTCCCGGTGTTGGACGGATACGCGAACGTCGTTTCGGCCCCGGCGGCCCCGCCGGCGGGGTTGGTGACCTTCGTCAGGGAGTTGTTCGCGTTGTACGCGTAGGTCGTGGAATTGCCCAGCCCGTTCAACGAGGTGAGCCGATTGTCGTGCCCGTCGAAGGTCCCTTGGGTGGTGTGGCCGAGCGCGTCGCTGACCTTCGTGACCTGGCCCGAAGAGTTGTACTCATAGCTCGTGGCATGGTTCAGCGGATCCGTCCCCTTCGAGACGGTTGCGGACGGGTAGCTGTACCCGTAAACGCTCTGGACCGGCTTGCCCGTGGCGTAGGTCGCCTGCGTGAGCTGCTTCGACGTGCCGTCATAACCCAGGGTCGTGACCGTGCCCGCGTCGTCGGTGACCGTTGTCAACCGGTTCCCCGGCGCCCCGTAACCGAACGACATGACCTCCCCGGCGGCGTCGCTGATCTCGGACATCGCACCGCCCGGCCCGAAATACTCGAAATAGATGTCCCGGGACAACGCATCATCGTGGATCTGCGAGGGCTGCTCCGGGTTGTTCGCATCGTTGTAGGAGAAGGTGACCGGCCGGCCGCCGATGGTGTCGTTGATCGTGGTGAGCCGCCCGGCGGCGTTGTAGGTGTAGGTGATCCTGTTCGGCGCCGTCGGGTTCTGATCATTCTGGTATGCGAGCCGGAACGTCGAGCCGGCGAGCTGGTATTCGTTGCTGAAGCCGGTGTCGTTGAAGCGGATCGTCACCGCCGTCGAGGAGAACGTGGTGATGGTCGCATTCAGGCCGCGGGGCATCGTCCACGCCCCGGCTCCTGCGGGAACGAACTTGTAAGCGCCGCCGTCCGGGGCGATGTAGGTGACCGAGTTATCGGTGCCGACCGTGACAGCAGATTCCGCGGTTCCCACCGACAGTGTGGGCCTGGCGTCGTTGAGCGAGTTGTACCGCCAGCCGATGCCAAGGTCCACTCCGGCGCCTTTGACGTGCAGCAACTGACCGGCCAGAACCACGTTGCCGTTCGTCGGGTTCCACGAGACAGTCGTCCGGTCCGTGAGGTGCCGGGTAACCATCGATGCCGCGGACCGGTTACCCGACTTACTCGCATCTGGCCCGGAGGCCGGTGGCAGCACCATCGGCGACATCCCCAGAGCGGGTAACGCGGCCGTCTGGCCCGTCCGGAAAGGGGCTCGATGCTCTAACGAGGACGGTGCGCGGCCCGGCGGCTTCACCGTCGCCGGTGCGGCCACGGCCGCGCCCGCCGGCACAGTCACACCGCTGAGAACCACGGCGGAAAGAACAAGACCTGACAGAAGAGACCGTAAAGCAGCCATGCTGCGCCCCCAATATGATGTGCTCCCCAGTGAGCATCCTTGCGCTCCCCAGTGAGCACAGGATGATCATCAGCGACAACACTCTCAAATTGCAATACACGAACCCCAGAATTTTTCCAAACCAGTGAAAAACCCGGCCGTCCTGCTTCACCGGCGACCCCGCCGTCTCCTGATCGGGGCAGTGCGCGGCTGCGCGGCGATTGACTCCTCCCGACACCCGGAAGGGCCTCTCAACCCCTAGCGCAGAACACTTCTGACATTCAGTGCAGACGACTGCTGAAAATGACAAAAGATTCGGTGCACGCCAAAATTTTGTAGCGAAACCCAGTGCCGATTTCTATGTGCCTGTTCTTCTGATGGTTGACGGGTATTGGTACATTTGAGCGCATGGGACATCTGTTGGGCTACGCCCGGGTATCGACCGGGGACCAGGACGCGGCCCTGCAGCAGGACGCGCTAAAGGCGGCCGGCTGCTACCGGATCTTCACCGACACGGCTTCCGGGTCCCTGGAGTCCCGCCCTGAACTGACGAAGGTCCTGGACCAAATCCGGCCAGGGGACACCCTGGTCGTGTGGAGGCTGGACCGGCTCGGCCGATCCATCCGGCACCTGATCGACCAGCTGGCCGATCTCCAGGAGCGCGGCATCGGTTTCCGGTCCCTGCAGGAGGCAATCGACACCACATCCTCAGGCGGACGTCTCATCTTCCACGTGTTCGCAGCCCTTGCCGAATTTGAGCGGGATCTGATCCGTGAACGGACCAACGCAGGGCTTCAGGCGGCGCGGGCTCGCGGGCGCGTTGGAGGCCGGCCCCCCCTGTTGACCAAGGACAAACTCCGGACCGCCCGCCGGATGTATGAGCAGAAGGACATGACGGTCGAGAAAATCGGCGAGGTTCTGGGCGTCAGCCGGACCACCGTTTACCGGGCACTCCGGCGCGAGCCGGCCCCTGCTGCGCCGCGGCGGCGTTCAACAGCCACACAGAAAACAGTCCGGTGACTGCCGGAGGCAGCGGCACCCTCGCCGGGGACACTGCCTCCATGCCTGATCAGACAGCGTTGGTGCGCTGGCAGATCCTGCGCCGGCATATCGAAGAGGGTGTGCCGCTGACGACCCTCGCGGCACACGAAGGCATCGGGCTTCGGACACTGCAGCGCTGGCACGCGGCCCACAAACGCGACGGCATCGACGGACTGGCCACAGCCAACCGCGGGACCACCCGACGCAGGAGCACCCCCGAGCTGGTCGCACTCATTGAAGGCCTGGCCCTGGTGAAACCGCCTCTGCCTATAGCTGCCATCGCCCGCAAAGCCAACCGCGTCGCCGCCGGCCACGACTGGCCGCCCCTCTCCTACAGCACGGTCCGCTCCATCACCACGGGCCTTGACCCCGGCATGAGAATGCTCGCCCAGAAGGGAACGGCCGCCTACCGGGACACCTACGAACTGGCCTGGCGACACCGGGCCGAACGCCCCAATGCCATCTGGCAGACAGACCACACCGAACTGGACATCCTTGTCTTGGACGCAAACCTGAAACCCGGGCGTCCGTGGCTGACCACGATCATGGACGACTACTCCCGCGCGATCTGCGGCTACATGCTCTTCCTTGGAGCACCGTCCGCCCTGAACACCGCGCTGGCACTGCGGCAGGGAATCTGGCCCAAGAACGGGGCCGGGTGGCCGATGTGCGGGATCCCCGACATCCTCTACGTCGACCACGGCTCAGACTTCACCAGCAACCACCTGGCCCAAACCGCGAAGGACCTGCACTTCGAAATCACCTACTCAACGGTCGCAAGACCCCAAGGGCGGGGAAAGATCGAACGGTTCTACGGCACCATTAATACGGAACTGCTGACCGAACTGCCCGGACGCCTGGCCCGCGGCCACCCGCAACCGGTGCCGGTACTGACACTCAAGGAGCTGGACACGGCGATCAGCCGTTTCATCTCGGAGGACTACCACCAGCGCGAGCACCCCGAGATCAGGACAACACCGCATGATGCCTGGGTAGGTGATGGCTGGCTGCCCCGGATTCCGGCATCCATGGACGATCTGAACCTGCTCCTGTTGACCGTGGCCAAACCCCGCATCGTCCACCGCGACGGCGTGCACTTCCAGGGACTCAGATACGTCTCGCCGCTCCTCGCCGCCTACGTCCGCGAACCCGTCGTTCGCTACGACCCGCGGGATGTGACCGAGATCCGCGTCTTCCACAAGAACCAGTTCATTTGCAAGGCCGTGGACCCCGCCCATGAAACCTCGACGCTGACCCTTAAGGACATCCAGGCTGCACGATCGGCGCGCCGCCGGGAGCTGCGCGGACAAGTCAACCAGCGCATCGCCGTCGTGGCCCGGCACCTGCCGGACCTGGCATCAGCGAAACCGGCTCCCGCCCCGGTCCCTGACGATCAACGCACAAAGCGCCCGAAGCTACGCACCTACCTGGAGGACGACCGATGACACCACAAAGCTTCATCGCCACCAAAGAGCACCGCCGGTTCGCCGAGTTCGCCGACGCAGTGCGCCGCCAGCACACCATCGGCATCTGCTACGGCCATGCCGGCATCGGAAAGACCCTCTCCGCCAAGCGCTACGCAAACTGGCACAAGGCAGAGAACCTCATAGGACAGTGGGGTCCCCGGGACGACTCCGACTACCAGATCTACGCGGCCCTGGCCCGGGCACGCACCGTCTTCTACACCCCTGCCGTTCTCACCTCACCCAAACAGATCCACGCCGACCTCGAGCACATCAGCACCCGCGTATCGATCTGCGTTGACCAGCACCTCGAAAAAATCGGCAAGAAAACAGGACCGCACACCCGCACCGGCAAGCATGTTGAGCTCCTCATCATTGACGAATCCTAGCGCCTCAACGCCACTGCCCTGGAGCTGCTGCGCGACCGCTACGACCGGGACAACATCGCCCTGATCCTCATCGGCATGCCCGGGATTGAAAAATGGTTCAGCCGCTACGCACAGCTCTACAGCAGGGTCGGCTTCGCCCACGAATACCGCCCACTCGCACAGGAAGAACTGAATTTCGTCCTGGAGCGCCGATGGCACAAACTCGGCCAAACCCTGGATCCGGAAGACTTCACCGATGCCCAGGCCATCGCCGCCGTTGCCCGGATCACCCGAGGCAACTTCCGCCTCATCGACCGACTCTTCACCCAAATCGAGCGAGTCATGAAAATTAACGAACTCAGTACCATCACCGACGACGTCATTGAAGCTGCACGCTCAACCCTCGTCATCGGAATCAGCTAGAACCGCCAAACCGAGCTGTGAAAAAACCGCCAGTCCGGACTAACAGTCACAAGCGGAGTCCCGTAAGACCCGTCCGGTGGCTTGGCCGGTGAGGGTGTGCTATGTGACACACTATTTTTCATGTCTGAAATACTGGTCGGCTACGCGCGCGTGTCCACCGAGGCGCAAGACCTCACGGCGCAGCGTGATGCCTTGGCTGCCCTCGGCGTTCAGTCTGAACGAATCTATGTTGACCACGGCTTTACTGGCACAAACAAGAACCGGGCCGGACTTCGCGAAGCCCTGGCCGCGTGCCGGGCGGGGGACACCTTCGTCGTCACGAAACTTGACCGCCTGGCCCGTTCGGTCCGGGATGCCCACGAAATTGCAGATGATCTCGCTAACCGCGGAATCAAACTCAGCATTGGTGGATCCGTTCATGACCCCGCTGACCCGATGGGCAAACTGCTGTTCAACGTGTTGGCGATGATCTCCGAGTTCGAAGCCGACCTCATCCGCATGCGCACCCGTGAAGGAATGAAGGTTGCCAAGGCCAAAGGCCGGCTACGGGGGAAACAGCCGAAGCTCACGGTCAAACAGGAAGACCACCTCCTCGAACTGCACGCTGCGGGGAATCACAGCAAGGCAGAGCTGGCCGAGCTGTTTGGCGTCGGTCGCTCCACTGTCTACCGGGCAATTGAACGTGGGCAACGCAGTGCGCCTGAACCCAAACGCCCCTGAAAACCAGGGTGCATAGGAGTCTTGAGCAAGAGTTGCGAATCGTGCCGGAAAGTACTGAAAATTCAACGCTCAATACTGGCCTGAACAACCTAGGAAACACGCAGCGCACCCGCAAACGCACGCAGTATCAGCCCACGAGCTCCAACTGGACTTCCCGCGAGACGATGTCCGAGGACACGACGCGCACCCGGACCTGGGTGCCGGACTCCAACTCGCCGGGGCAGCGCGCCGTCACCGCCGGCTCGGCGATCTGCACGATCCCCGACGGGCCGGTGCCGTTGGCTTTTCCGTTCCCGTTGGCTCTCCCGTTCCCGATTGCGGCGGCCGCGCCACCCTTTGCCGGTTTCGAGCCCGAGATCACCACGGCGTCAAACTCCTGCCCGACGTGGTTGATCAGCAGCGCGGCCTCCACGGTGTCCAGGGCAAGTCGCTCCAGGCGTGCCGCCAACTGGTCCGAGGCCGCCATGATGGCCGGCAGCGAGGGAAGGGCTTCACGGGCCCAGCCCGGAACCTCGGCCCCGTTGGAAAGGGCCTCGCAGATGACCAGGACGAAGCGGTCGATCAAACGCCGCAGCGGGGCGGTGGAGTGGGCATACGCGGCGCCGATGGCCGACTGGATGGCGTCCGCAGGGACGTCGCCGTCGAACGGGGTGTAGCCGGCGCCACGGAAG
>NZ_JBFRFD010000023.1:0-14170 GCF_052114645.1 Arthrobacter sp. 2YAF22_2 | reverse complement strand
GCCAAGATCATCACCGCCGCCGCTTACTACCATCTGGTGGAAAGCGGCGAGAAGTCGCTGGACGCGGAGCTGGGAAGTTTCGATGCCGCGTTCCAGCTCAAGGCCATGGTCAACACCAGCAGCGATGATTCCTGGCTGCTGCTGATGCAGGACATCGGCTACCCGCGGCTGATCGAGTACGCGGCGTCGATCGGCATCAGCTACGACCCGGAAGAGAACCTTCTGACCCCGGCCGCGATGGCACTGCTGCTCAAGCAGCTCTACGCCGGGCAGCTGCTTAGCCCTGAGCACACCGACGAGCTGCTGGGCTTCATGCAGGACACCAACGACGATGAACTGATCCCCGCGGCCGTGCCGCAGGGCATCACGGTGAACCACAAGTACGGGGTGGTGCAGGGCTACGTCCACGACGCCGCGGTCCTGCGCTCCGGTGATGCCGCCTACGCGGTGGCGATTTACACCTGGGGTGAGGAGGACGCGGACAGCCCGGACCGGATCGGCGTGATCCACCAGGTGACGACGGCGGTCACCGGGGCCTTGTTCCGGCGGTAACACTCCGAAAGCTTGGCGCGAGGGGTGGCGCGGACCCCGCTACAGGGGCAACATGGAGAACACCGGGTCCAACGCCAATCGCGGATGCCGGAACTTCGCGCACGGACACTTAGCAATGCCCGCGCTATGCCCGTCCTTCGGGCCGATCGGGGCTGCTGGGGCTCCTGACTTTGCTCCCAGCTCATGCAGGGGTCGATGTGATCCGCATACTCATCGCCGAAGACGAAGAACGCATCTCCCGGTTCATCGAAAAGGGCCTGCGGGCCGCCGGCTTCGCTCCGACCGTTGTGACCGACGGTGTCACGGCCGTGGACTACGCCTCCAGCGGCCAGTTCGACCTCCTGCTCCTCGACGTCGGGCTCCCCCGCCTCGACGGCTTCACCGTGCTGACCGCGCTGCGCAAGAACGGGGTGGATCTTCCGGTCATCATCCTCACCGCCCGGAGCTCCGCCGCGGACACCGTCGCCGGCTTGGACGGCGGCGCCGACGACTACATGACCAAGCCGTTCCGCTTCGAAGAACTCGTGGCCCGGATCAGGCGCCGCGTCCGCCCGGGCGAAAACAACGACCCTCCTGCGGACCACATCATCCGCTACGGCATCCTGGAACTGAACCTCCACACCCGCACCGTAAGCGTCGGGGACAGGACGGTCGAACTGTCCGCCCGCGAGTTCGCGCTGGTCGAAATGTTCCTGCTCCATCCCGGGCAGGTCCTGAGCCGTCAACAACTTCTGAGCCATGTGTGGGGCTACGACTTTGACGGGACATCCAACGTGGTGGACGTCTACGTGCGCCAGTTACGGCAAAAGATCGGCGCGGACCACATCGTCACGACACGCGGTGCCGGATACCGGCTGGCCAGGGAAGGGGAATCGTGACGTCCCCGGACTTGGACCCGTCCGGCTGGAGCGCGAAGTTCCATTCGGTGCGTTTCCGGGTGGTGGCCGCCATGCTGGGCATGATGCTCGCCGGGCTGGTGAGTGCGGGACTGATCGCCTTCATTGTCCAGTTCCAGGACTCCGACGCCCGGGTTGACCAGGCAATTCTGGACAAGGGCAATTCACTGGTCAAACTGGTTGAGACCAACAACGATGCCAGCAGCGATTCGTACAGCAACAAGCTCCGCGACTCGGCCGAGGACATCGCACCCCGCAGCAACGAAGTCATGGCCGCAATCGTTGACGGGCGCATTGAGTGGATCAAAGAAGGGAATCCCGATGAGCCTCTCTTGGACCAAGCCGTGCGACCCGCCGCAACCCAGCTCCCTAACCCCGCAGCCGCAGTCTTCGACGAGTTCAACGCCGGCGGCCGTCCGCTCAGAACCGTCGTCCTGCCGGTGAAGGATGCGACGGCTCAAAGCACCGGGACGTATTTGTTGCTTGGCCGGGACGCCTCCGACCAAAGAGACCACAATCTCGCCTCCGTCCAGACGTACGCCGTCGTAGCGGCYGGCACGCTGCTCGCCGCGGCCCTGATCGGCGGGCTGGTGGCCGGGCGTCTGCTGGATCCGCTCCGCCGCCTGCGCGAAGCCACCCGCGTGGTCAGCCACGAGGACCTCACCCAGCGGGTGGAAGTGCGCGACGGCGAGGACGACGTGACGCTCCTGACCAAGACCTTCAACACCATGCTGGAACGGCTCGATGAGGGCGCCCGGCAGCAGCAACAGTTCCTGGACGACGCCGGCCACGAGCTGCGAACCCCCCTCACGATTCTCCGCGGACACCTGGAACTCGTCTCGGTCGACGACCCCGCCGATGTGATAGCCACGAGGGAGGTGCTGCTCGAAGAGCTGGACCGGATGCAGCGACTCGTGGATGACCTGCTGGTCCTCGCCAACGCCGGCCACCCCGACTTCATCAGGAAAGCGCCCATCCGGATCCCCGAATTCCTCCAACAGGTGATGGAAAAAATCCGTGTCCTCGCGGACCGCCGCTGGCGGATCGATGAGAGCGCCGACTACGTGGTGGAGGCCGACCCCCAGCGCCTCACCCAGGCCCTCGTCCAGCTGGCCGCCAACGCCGTCAAGTACACCGGGAGCTCCTCCACGATCGCCCTGGGCAGCAGGATCGAAGGTCCGACGGCGCCGGACGGCACCCCGCTGGCCGGTTTTGACACGCTTGTGCTGTGGGTGCGGGACACCGGCGCCGGCATCGAGGTGAAGGACCAGCAGCGGATCTTTGAGCGTTTCGGCCGGGCCCGCCCGGGGCGCGGGGAGGAAGGCTCGGGCCTCGGCCTGGCCATCGTGGCTGCTATCGCCGAAGCCCACGGCGGCACGGCTACCGTGGAATCAGCCTACGGCCAGGGATCACGCTTCATGATCCGGGTCCCGCTGCAGACCGTTGGCGTGAAACTCTGAACCGATAGCATCGGTGCCGCTTTTCATGAGAACTCCTTCATCTTCCCCTCATCCCTCCCTCACGCTTGCGGTGCAGGCTGGTGCTAGACATCAACCACCGCTGGCAGGGAATACCCCTGAGTTGCGGGCCGTGTGTTTGGAGGACCGCAATGGATCCGATGCGAATAGTGCTCTACTCACATGATTCGGTGGGCCTTGGGCATGTGCGCCGGAATCTGGCGCTGGCGCACGCCCTGAACAATCAACTTCCGGGACTGACCGGCCGTCCCGTCACCGGCATCCTCATCACCGGAACCGCGCATGCGCCCGCGTTCCAAGCGCCGGACGGCTGGGACTGGGTACTGCTTCCCGGCGTGGGCAAAAGCCCGGAGGGCTATCTGCCTCGAAACCTCGCGATGCCCATGCACGAGCTTGTGTCCATGCGGGCACGGCTGCTTAAAGCGGTCCTGGCCGGGTTCCGCCCGCATCTGGTGATTGTGGACCGCCATGCGACCGGGGTGCACCGCGAACTGGAATCCGCCTTGCGGCATGCCCGCTCGGGCGCCCCTGTGCGGGTGGTGCTGGGGCTCCGGGAAGTCCTGGATTCCCCCGACGTCGCTTTCAGCGAGTGGGCCCGCTTTGGCGGACCGCGGCTGGTCAAGGCCTTGTTCGATGAGATCTGGATCTACGGCGACCCCGCCGTCCACGATCCCGTGGCGGCCGGCGAAATTCCCTTCTCCCTCCGGAAGCTCATCCGCTACACCGGTTATCTGGCCGAGGGACGGCCTCCCGGCTCCGGAACCAGTTGCATGCCCGGCCCCTACTGCCTGACGACGGTCGGCGGCGGCTCAGACGGCCACGCCCTGGCCAGAGTGGCGGTTGCCGCCCACGTGCCGGAGGGCCTGGGACACCTGATCGTGGCGGGGCCCGAGATGCCGGTTGAGCAGCTCAACGACTTGCGGCAGCAGGCCGGCCCCGGCGTCAAGGTTGTCCCCACGGTCGATGACCTCATCTACCATCTCCGCAACGCGGCCGCCGTCGTTTCGATGGGCGGCTACAACACGGTGTGCGAGATCATGAGCACGAACGTCCCCGCCCTGATCGTGCCCCGCACCCAAGCCCGGGCCGAACAGCGCATCCGGGCCACGTCGCTGGCCAACGCCGGCTATTTGGAACAACAGGACATCGGCACGCTGACCCCCGACATCTTCGGCTGCTGGCTCGCGGCGAGGCTCGGCACCACGGTGGATCGCCGTCGGGCGGTCCTCGACGGGCTGATCCGGGTTCCGCAATTGGCGGCCCAGTTGCTCCAGCCGCTGTTCCGTCCGAACGCCAGCGACCCCGCACTCAGTCCTAAAGAAGGCGCCGGCCGTGTCGCCGTCTGAGCCGGGGACTGCCTACGTCCTCAAGATGTACCCGCGGTTCTCCGAGACTTTCATCGTGTCCGAGATCCTGGCCCGGGAAGCGGCCGGCGACCGGATCGAGATCTTCTCGCTGCTGCCGCCCAACGATCCCCGGTTCCACTCTGAACTCGCCCGGGTCCGGGCGCCGGTGACCTACATTGGCCGGCCGTTAAAGACGTCCGAGCTCTGGGAGAGCTTTCAGGCGGCCGACACGGCCGGGCTGACCGGCGCGCTGGGCAGGAATTTCGGCGAGCTCGCGGCCGCCGCGCCGGACGACGCCGTGCGTGCCATCAACCTGGCCGTTGCCCTGCAACATCACAACATCCGGCACATGCACGTCCACTTCGCCTCGGGAGCCACGAGTGTCGCCCGGCTGGCTTCGGCCATCACGGGTATCCCGTACTCGTTCACCGCCCACGCCGTCGACATCTTCCATGACTCGGTCAGCAGCGAGGACCTCCGGATCAAACTCGAACAGGCCCATCACGCCGTGACGATCAGCCGCTTCAATCTGCGCTACCTGCGCAAGCGCTTCCCCGCTTCGACCGCGCGGCTTCATTTGGTGCGCAACGGCCTGGACCTGGACCGCTTCCCGTACCGGGATCCGCTCCCGCTCGGCGGCACGGTGCGGATCGCCGCCGTCGGGCGCCTGGTGGAAAAGAAGGGATTCCAGCACCTGCTGCCCGCCGCAGCCGAACTCCTGGCGGAGGGTTTCCGCTTGGACCTGCGCATCGCCGGAACCGGGGTGCTGGCCGACGAGCTCGAGGCCACGATCGAACGCCTCGGGCTCGCTGACCACGTCCGGCTGATCGGAGCCCAGACCCAGGACCAGGTCCATGAGCTGCTCGAATCGTCCGACATCTTTATTGCCCCCTGCATCGTCGCGGCGGACGGCAATGCAGACGGGATGCCCACGGTCCTCCTGGAAGCGATGGCCGCCGGCGTTCCCTGCATCAGCACGGCCGTCACCGGTATCCCGGAAGTGGTCCGTAACGGTTCAACCGGGATCCTGGCGCGGCCGGCAAATTCGCACGTCCTGGCCCGTGCCATCCAGAAGATGAGCTCTCCCGGCACCGACCGTGTCTCGATGACCCGCAACGCCCGGACGCTGATCGAGCAGGACTTCGACGTCCGGCGGCAGGCCGAACTGCTGCGGTCCCTCGCCCTCGCGGAACGGAGGGTCGCCTGATGCGCGTGGCCTATATCTGCGCAGACCCCGGCGTGCCCGTCTTCGGCACCAAGGGCTCCTCCGTGCATGTCCAGGAAATCGTCCGGGCCTGGCGGGTGGCAGGCGCCAACGTCACGGTCTACTGCGCCCGGCTGGGAACCGACCGGCCCGACGACCTCGACGACCTCGACGTCGTCGAAGTCCAGCCGGACAGCGTCCCCGGGCCCGCCCGCGAACAGGCACTCGAGAACGCCGCGCTGGCCCTGGTTGACCAGGTCCTGCGGCAAGGCTGCGGCCTCGTGTACGAACGCTATTCGCTGTTCAGCCCGGCGCTTTCGGTGCTGGCCCGCGTGCTGGACATCCCCTCGGTACTGGAGGTCAACGCCCCCCTGATCGAGGAACAACAGAAGTACCGCGAACTGCTGGACATCAGGAAGGCCGAAACGATCCTCCGGCGCAATGCCGGGACCGCCGACGTCGTGGCCTGCGTTTCGGAGCCGGTGGTCCGCTGGGTGCAAGCCCGGGTGCCCGGCGCCCGGACGATCTTGGCGCCGAACGGCGTCAACACCGAACGCATCACGGCGCGCCGCCCCGGCCGTAAGAACCCCGACCACCTCACCGTGGCCTTTGTCGGAACGCTGAAGCCCTGGCACGGGGTGCCGGACCTGCTGCAGGCCGTCGCACTGGCGAATTCCACCGCCCCCGGGCCGGGCCTCCGGTGGACGGTGCGGATCATCGGCGACGGGCCGGGCCGGACGGAACTGGAACAGCTCGCCGGCTCGCTGCGGGTGGAGACGGAGTTCACCGGTGCGGTCCGGCCTGCGGACGTGCCGGCCCTGCTTCATGAGTGCGACGCCGCCGCGGCGCCCTACCCCGCGCAAGAAGAGGGACGGGACGACTACTTTTCGCCCCTGAAGGTCTACGAGTACATGGCCGCTTCGATGCCGATCATCGCGAGCGCCGTGGGCCAGATACCGTCGATCCTGGAGGACGGACGCACGGGCATCCTGGTTCCCCCGTCGCAGCCCGCGGCCCTCGCCGCCGCTCTGACCCGGGTGGCGGATGATCCTGCCCTGCGCGAAGGTCTCGGCAGCCGGGCCCGCGAAGAGGCCGAAAAGCGCTTCAGTTGGAACGGGGTCCTCTCCCGCATCACGGCGGCACTGCCGGTCCCGTGGCAGGCGGCTTGGCCATGACCGTGCCCAGGCACGTACCGACACGAACCCCGCAGGGACTGTGGCGGTGGAGGCGGCGCGGCCAAGGGGACAAACCAGTCTCCGGGCTCCGCCGCACCTTGCGGTGCGTCGGACCGCATCTGCGCGAACATCGGTTGCGGATGGTCATCGGATTCGCTGCCCTGGCCGCCGACGTCCTGTTTCGCTTGCTGGAGCCATGGCCGGTGAAACTCGTGATCGACGCCGTGACGCGCTCGCTCGGCGCGACCATCAAGAGGCCCGGGCCCACCCTCGAAGCCAACACGCAGACGCTGCTGCTGTGCGGCGCCGCGATTGTGGTCATCAGCGTCCTGCGTGCCATCGCCAACTACTGGTCCGCCATCTCCTTCGCTCTCGTCGGTTCCCGGGTCGCGGCCGACCTCCGTGCCCGCACGTTCCGCCACGTCCAGGGCCTGTCCATGCGGCACCACACGCGGGCGTCCTCCGGAGACACCGTCCAGCGGCTTGTCAGTGATGTCTCGCGCCTGCAGGACGTCGCCGTTACCGCCGGTCTGCCGATGCTGGGCAACGCCGTCACGCTCGTGGCCATGACCGTCATCATGCTGTGGCTTGACCCGATGCTGGCGCTGGTCGTCTTCCTGGCGGCCGGCATTTTCGCCCTCTTGTCGCGTCGGAGTTCGGGCTCGATTACGAAGGCAGCGGGTAAATCCCGCAAAGGTGAGGGAGCCTTGGCGACCACGGCCGCCCAGACTCTCGGGGCCATGCGTGAAGTGCAGGCCTACGGGCTTGAGGACACCATCAGCTCCAGCTTCCGGAAGAGCAACGCGGCCACACTAGGGACCGGCGTCGCCGCACTCCGGCTGGCCGCCGGCCTTGAACGGCGCACCGACGTGCTGATCGGCTTCGCCACGGCAATCGTCCTGGCCGGAGGCGGCTGGCGCGTGCTGGACCACTCGATCAGCCCCGGGGACCTGGTCGTCTTCCTCACCTACCTGAAGACCGGAATGAAGCCGCTGAAGGATCTTGCCAAGCAAACCAGCCGGATCGCGCAGGCCACGGCGTCCGGCGAGCGCGTGGCGGACCTGCTCGAGGCCGAGACGGATCTGCCCGAGCTTCCTGATGCCCGGCCGCTGGAAAGCAGCCACCCCGATGTCGTCTTCGAGGACGTCTCCGCCGGCCACGGCGAGGGGACCACCGTGCTGCACGGGATCAACCTGACGATTCCGGCCGGCGAGCGCCTGGCCATCCTCGGCCCGTCCGGTGCCGGAAAATCAACCCTGGCCAGCCTGATCCTGCGCATGATCGACCCCACCACCGGCACGGTCCGGGTGGGCGGCGAGAACCTGAAGGAGCTTCAGACCGCCTCGGTGCGCGCCCACGTCTCAATCCTGCTCCAGGACTCCGTCCTCTTCGGAAACACCGTGCGGGAGAACATCCGGTTTGGGCGCCTGGACGCCTCCGATGAAGACATCGAGCACGCCGCCGCGCTGGCCCAGGCGGACGACTTTATCCGTGCCCTTCCGGATGGCTACGACACGGTTTTGGGGGAAGCGGCCAAGGATCTCTCCGGCGGGCAGCGGCAGCGGATAGCGATCGCCCGTGCCATCCTCCGGCAGGCGCCGATCGTCATCCTGGACGAGGCAACCGCAGGGTTGGATCCGGCCTCCCGGGAATCGATACTGGATGCCTTGGAGGTCCTGACCCGCGGACGGACCTCGATCACGATCACCCACGATGCGTTCGCCGCACGCCTTGCCGACCGGGTCATCTGGCTCGAAGACGGGCGCATCCTCGAGGAAGGCCGTCCGCTGGAGCTGCTGCAGGATCCAGACAGCCGGTTCAGTAGGTGGTTGGGAGATCCGCCCACCACCCGGGCATCGGAGGAGCACGCAGAGGAGGATGACGGACAGCGGGTGGCGCTCCAGGACGTTGAGGTGCCCACGTGACTGCCTTGCGGATGCCTTTGCGCGTGGCCGACGTCTCGCTCGCCGGCCGGGACGACCGGCTGCCCTGCCTGGCCGTGGTCCTCGACGACGATTTGCTCTCCGAAGTCCTGGCGGAACCGGTCAGCATCACCCGGGTCCGGTACAAGCCGGGCACGTCGGCGCTCGTTGCCTTCCGCCGAACTCGTGACGGCACGGCAGAATATGGCTGGGCCCTCACGACGCGCGGCAACGTCAAGCTGGACGGACGTGCCCGGAAGTCCGAGCGGCGCGGCGGGGGCCTGCGCCTCCTGCGGGCTCCCCCGCCCCACACCGACGCGTTGATCGCCGTCGGCGGGATCGAGGACGACTGGGCACTGGGCGATAATCTGCGCTGGCTTTCCGTACCGGGACTGGAAGAGCTCGGCGCCTTGCCGCGGCCCGGAACGGGACTCCTCGCCGGCGCCACGGTGTTGCGCTACAAGCCCGAGCGGCGTGTTGTCCTGCTGCAGCCGCACGAGGATGCGCCGATCGTGATCAAGACCGCGGCCCATCCCGCCGGCGAGAGCGTGCACCGCCTCCAGCAGCGTCTGCGGCACCACGGAGTTCCTGTGTTGCCCATCCTCGGCGGTGCTGATTGCCTGGACCACGGCACCAGCGCCAGCCCGCTCTGGGGCGACCGGGATCTGGCGGCCAGCAACGACCCGGCCAGTGCCCGCCGGGCCGGCGAAGCCCTCGCCCGGCTGCACAGCATCCCGGCGGACGACGACGGCCCCGGCCGCCCCGCCGGGCCCGAAGCCCTCGTGGAGCGCCAACTCGCGGTAACCAGCGCCATGGTTACGGCGCTCGTCCCGGCGCTGGAACAGCGGGCCGCACGCGTGGCGGCCCGGATCCGCCGTAGTTTGGCAGACGCTGACCGCGCCGACGGCGGGGCCGCCGTCGTCGTCCATGGAGACTTCTCCGCTGACCAGGTGCTGGTCAGCGGATCCGAGGTCCGCCTGATCGACTTTGACCGTGCCCGTGCGGGAGTTCCGGAAGCCGATCTGGGCTCCTTCGCCGCCGTCGAGGAAATGAGCCGCTGGCGTGGGGCCACCGCGGGGCCGCCGCGCTTAGCACCCCTGCTGGCGGGTTACGTGGCTGCGGGTGGCCGGTTCCTGCCCGAAGCGGCGGACGCCTGGACGGCGTTGCGGCTGTTCGCCGGGTGTGTGGACCCGTTCCGGGACCGGTGCCCTGACTGGGCCGCGGACCTGTTCCGGCACCTCGACAGGGCCTCGGAGCTGGTCCCATGAGCTGGCTTCCGCCGCTGCCGAAATCGGCCGTGGACGATTCCGGGCGTACCTGGCAGGTCCGCCGGGCATGGCCGGACAGGACCCCGGGCGACTACAAACTGGAGGTCACGGCGGCCGGCGCGGCCGGCGTCAGGGCGGCCCACCTCCGGTCCGGGCACTTTGAGTTGGTCCCCCGGGACGACCCCGGACTGCCGGCCCTCCTGGCCGAAGCGCGCCACGGTGAGATCATCGCCCACCGGCCGCACACGCGCGCCGTGGTGCGGGCAGACGGGTGCTACATCAAGATCTTCCGCCCCGGCGAGGCGACAGTGCCCGCCGAACGCTGCGCACAAACGGAGATCCTGCTGGACGCCGGCCCGTTCAGCGCGCCCAGGGTCCTGCGGAGCTCGGCGGATGTCATCGTTTTCAGTCCCCTGCACGGACGAACCCTGGGTGATTTGGGGAAGGACGGCATCACGGTCAGTGACGAAGCACTGGCCCCGCTGTGGGAGAACTGGTCGATCGCCTGGACCTCCCAGGTGGGTGCCGGCCACGACACCGCCGGGCTGGCCGCCTTGGCCGCGCTGCCGGTCCACTCGCCCGAGGTTGAAGTAGCCGATATGTGGCGGTGGGTGGACCGCTGGCTGCGTCACTACGGGGACCTGCCGGAAGCGTCCTCGCCACGTGCTGCGTTGTGCGGCTGGGCCGTGTACGTGACGGAGGAACTGCTCGGGTCCGCACCCGACCCGCTAATTTGGGCCCACGGCGACCTGCACGACAAGCAGATCATCGCCATCGACGGCGGATTCGCCCTCGGGTTGCTCGACTTCGACGACACGGCACGGGCCGAGGCCGCCCTCGATCTGGCCAATTTGGACGTGCACCTGGAGTTCCTGGAGCGCCAGGAGCGCCTTGCGGCGGCCCGCTACCTCACGGGCCACCGGCAGGTAATGGCCGCCGCTGCCCGGTTGCAGGTCAGTCCGGACAGGTTCCGTGCCTATTCCGACGCCGCCTGGCTGCGTCTGGCCTGCTCGCCGTTGCCGGGGCGCTTGTTCCTGGCCCTCGCCGCGCTCGACGAGCGAGCCACGCCGCCGGTCCGCCGCGCCCAGGAGCTGATGACATGAGCTGGCACCCGCCCGTCCCCCTCTCCGTCCACGACGCGGACGGAGAGCTCTGGCCGGTCCGGCGGRCCTGGCCGGGACCCACCGCGGGCGACTACATCCTGGAGCTGGCGGCGCCCGGGCGGGCGGGCGTCCGGGCCGCGCATCTCCGGGCCGGAGCGCTGGAGCTGCTGCCCGACGGCGGCGACCGGCGCCTGCCCGGCCTCGCGCAGGTGGAACCGCTGGGCGAGGTGGTGGTACACCGGGCCCACAAGCGGGCTGTCGTCAGGACCGGCGACCGCTATTACAAGATCTTCCGGCCCCGTCAGTCCGACGAAGCCGCGGACCGGCACACCCGGACGAACGCTTTCCTGGCTGCCGGGGACTTCCTGAGTCCTGACGTGGTTTCCTACACCCGGGGCTGCCTCCTCCTCACCGCCCTCCCCGGCCGCTCCCTGTTCGAGCTGGGAAGCGACCCGGACGCCAGCGACGCCGAGTTTGAGAAAATCTGGCAAAAATGGTCCCGCTGCTGGGTCCGCCAACAGTCCCTGTCCGGCACCGCCGCGCACCGGGCGTCCATGGCGGCGCTGGCACCCCGCACGGCCGCCGTCGAACTCGAAAATCTGCAACGGATGGTGGACCTCTGGCTGCTGCACGCCAGGGACCTGCCGGCGGCGCGGGCCGAGCGGGAGGCCGTGGCCGCGGCCGCGGTGCAGATCGCCCAACAGTTGCTGCGCACCGAGCCTGATCCGCTGGTCTGGTCCCACGGGGACCTCCATGACAAGCAGATATTCGCCACGGCGCCCGACGCTCCCCTGGGGCTGCTGGATTTCGACGAGTCCGGGGTCGCCGAAGCCGGCGTCGACCTGGCCAACCTTGCCGTTCACCTGCGCCTGCGCCTGCGGCAACGGCGCCTGACCGCCGAGCGGTACCGGACCGCGCACTGCCAGGTCATCGCCGCCGCCGAGGAACTGCGGGTCACGCCGGCCCGCTTCGACGCCTACGCCAACGCGGCCAGCCTGCGGCTCGGCTGCCTCTACTCCTTCAGGCCCCAGTGGGCCGCCTTGGCCGGGGATCTCCTGCACGAGGCATCCCGGCGTCGAGCAGTTCCTGCAATCCCCGCTTGAAGCCGGACCGGCCGCCGTGTGCCGGGTGCCGAATTTTCGGCGCGTCGAAGCCGCTCCGCTGCAGGCTGCGGTGTGCCACATTCCCCACCGCCACCACGGTCTCGATCGCAAACACCTCGGCCAGGGCCTGCCAGAACGGGCTTCCCAAGGCCGCCTCGGAGGCCGTGGGCGTGCGGTTGGAGAGCGGCAGGCCGGGCTTGTGGGTATGCCACGGACACGCACTCCAGAGCAGCGGAAGGAAGTCCAGCTCAGCAAGGACCTCCCACATCACCGTGGCCGTCGGTTCAGCGGCAACACTGTCAGGGTCCGGCGGCAGCACGTACCCCTTTCCAGGCCCGAACAGGYCGAACCCGTCACTGCCCTGCTCGAGGATGGTGCGGCTGGTGAAGGGAATGCCGGTGATCTTCATGCCCCTGAACCCGGGGGCCTCGCCGACCAGCAGCACCTTCGGTGCGCGATCCAGCATTTCCTGCAGGTAGACCGCCAGGTTCCGCCGCCGGAGCCCATTCCCGGCCACGGTGTGATCAAAGAAGTTGGCGCAGCCGGGCCCTGTTTGCACGGCGGCGAGCCGGTCGACGAAGGCCGTGATGGAGGATGAAGTCATGTGGTGCCGCTTCCTTGGCTCGTAGCCCGACCAGACTACCGGGGCCACTCGGCCGAGGGCACCACCCCCCCCGGGCCTCTAGCATGGGGACATGACGGACATGACCATCTTTACGGTGGGGCACTCCACTCACCCCATCGACGAATTCATCGGCCTGCTCAGGGCCCACGGGATCAAGAAGCTGATCGACGTGCGGACCGTGCCGAAGTCGCGGCACAATCCGCAGTTCAACGCGGACGAACTGGCAGCGAGCGTGCGTGCCAGCGGGATCACCTACCGGCGGATGGAATCCCTCGGCGGCCTGCGGCACACCACCAAAGACAGTCCCAACGTCGCCTGGCGGAATGCTTCGTTCCGCGGCTACGCGGACTACATGCAGACCGCGGACTTTGCCGACGCCGTCGGCCAGCTGATCGAACACGGCCGGACCAACGATGCGGCCATCATGTGCGCGGAAGCCGTCCCGTGGCGCTGCCACCGCTCGCTGATCGGCGACGCGCTCTTGGTCCGGGATGTCGAGGTGCTGGACATCATGACGGAGAAATCCGCCAAACCCCACGCCCTGACCTCCTTCGCCCGGGTCGACGGCGACCGGGTGTGGTATCCGGCAGAGCAGCCGGATGCCACCGACCCGGGCACGCCGGGCACCTAGAAGACGGCGCCGGTCACGGCCCGGGTGAGCTGGTGGATGACGTCGGTCCGCTGCGGGATGTCTGCGTCGCTGTCGCCTTTGGTGTAGATGACGAGGGCGTAGGCGCTGCCGTTCTTGGCGAGGACTCCGGCGTCGTGCAATTCCCCGTCCAGCAGCCCGTATTTGTGAAAGACCTCGACGTCGGCGGGGGCCGCCGCGGGTATCAGCGATTCATAGTTGGTGTTCTGCATGTAGGACAACAACTCCGCGGTGTCGTCCTTATCGAGCAGCTTCCCCGAGTAGAGCCCAGCCATGACGCGGGCCATCTCGGCGGGAGTCAGGGTGTTGGATTCCGGGCTGTAGTTGACCCCGATCGACGACGCGTAGTCGCTGAGCTGCTGGTGGCCGACGGCGTCCATGATCAGGGACCAGGAGTCGTTGTCGCTGTCCTGGATCATCTCCTTGAGCTGGAACCCGGCGGTCCAGTCCCCCATCGGCTCGTTGAGGGACGCACCGCCCGATTCGACCAGGTGGTAATAGGCCGCGGCGGCCAGGACCTTCGCGGTGCTCGCTGCCTCGAACGCCTGCTGGACGCCGTAGTCGTGCTCTGTGCCGTCTGCCAGATCGATCAGGGACACACCGATCTGGTACTCGCCGTTGGCGTCGATGATGCCATTCAGCTCGGCGTCCAGAGCCGGACTGACGCCTGCCGCTGCCGCTGGAGCCGCCGGGGCGGTCGGCGGCGCCGCCGTGGCCGACGTCGTCGGGCGCCCCGCTGCTGAGCGGGCCTCCGCCGAGGTGTATACGGTGGCCGCCAACGTGACGGCGAGGACTGCGGTACACGCCCCCAGCAGGAGTCGGCGGCGCGCCCTGTGGGAGCGCCTGTTC